>JAQGNC010000457.1 GCA_028292065.1 Betaproteobacteria bacterium | reverse complement strand
TCAGGCGCGTATCTTTCGCGCGCGCTGACGATCGCACTGCCTCGCGACGCCCGGCCCGACCACGCGGCCGATGCGAGCTCTATTTTTCGCCCGGTCGACATCGAGCTCTATCGCTCGCCGGCCGCTGCGTGCGGCGTGAACTGGGCCGCGTTGCGAATCTCCCTCAGCGACACCGGCACCGGCGACGCGCTCGGCGGCGCGTTGCTTCGCGTGGTCAGCAACGACACCGTACTCGCGCGCGGCGTGACCGACTGGCGCGGTGAAGCGCTCGTTCCCGTCGTCGGCATCGCGGTGATGACGTGGTCCGAGAACGCCGACGCGGTGACCGCGACGGGCGTCGACGCGACGCTCGAAGCGCTGTACGACGACGCGCACGGCAGCGTGCGCACGTCAGCCGCCGACGTCGCGGCCGGCACAGCGCCCGCGCGCCTGCCTGCCGCCGATCCCGACGCGATTCAATCCAGTCCATCGGCCGTCAGCGCCGAAGCGCCGATCCACCTCGTCGCAGGCAAGCCGCTCGCGCTCGCCCTGCACCTCGACCTGCCTGCATGAACTGCATGACACCAAGGAGATAAGCCATGCCTGAATACCTCGCCCCAGGCGTCTACGTCGAAGAGACGAGCTTCCGGGCCAAATCGATCGAAGGCGTCGGCACGAGCACCACGGCGTTCGTCGGCCCCACGCGCAAAGGTCCTTTCCGCGTGAACGCCGACGACCACACCGCACCCGAGATGCTGACGAGCTACGGCGATTTCGAGCGCCTGTACGGCAGCTATGCGGACTTGAGCTACGGCACCAACTATCTGGCGCACGCCGCACGCGCTTATTTCAACGAAGGCGGAACGCGGCTCTACGTCTGCCGCGTCCCCGGCGCAGGGGCGACCTACGCGAGCGCTGCGGTCAATCCCAATCCCGCCGCCGACGAAGACGTCGTGTTCCACGCGCGCTTTCCCGGCGCCGCGGGCAACGGCCGCATCGACATCACCGAGTTCGTGACGCCCGGGTCGGACAAGGTCATGCAGTTCGCGCCGCAGGGCACTTTGCTGCGGACCGGGCCGGACAACGCGCTCGTGCATTACGTCAAAGTCGGCGGCGACTGGCATCCCGCGAACGCACCCGGTGATCCCGCTGCCAAGACCGACGATCTGGTCGCTGCAACGCCGCGCGTGGTGACGCTCGTGGTCACCGCGATCGACGACATGCCTCCCGGCGAGCCTCGCGATGGCGATCGCGTCGAAGGCAACGTGCTCACCTACGAAGGCCTGGGCCTGCACCCCGCCCATCCGCGCTGGATCGGCCACGTGCTCGCGCCGCAGCCTGGGCGCCGCAGCGATCAACTGCAGAACGCCTACTCGATCGGCATCGGCTCCAAAGTCTCGGCGACCGAGCTGCATACCGCCATTTTCACGGGCCTCAAGCCCGGCGTACACGTGCGCACGATCCTGCTCGAAGGCGGTACCGACGGCACGGCGCCCGCAAACCTCGCGTATCAGTCGGCGCTCGATCTCCTCTCCGGTGTCGAGGACATCTCGATCGTCGCAGCACCCGGCTCCGCGGCGTACGACGCACAGGCGATCAACGCCTCGCTCATCAGCCACGCCGAGGCGCGCCGTTCGTATCGCATCGCCGTGCTCGACACACCGCCTCAGCAGACGCCCGGCCAGGTGCGCACGCTGCGCGGCTTCATGGATTCGCGCTACGCCGCGCTGTACTACCCGTGGGTCTACGTGTCGAACCCGCTCGCACGCCCGGGGCGCGACGACATCCCGGCGGAGGTCGCGCTGCCGCCGTCGAGCTTCGTGTGCGGCATCTATGCGCGCAACGACGTGCAGCGCGGCGTGCATAAAGCGCCCGCGAACGAAGTGGTGCGCAGCGCATTGCGCTTCGAGGTCGACGTCAACTTCGGCCAGCAGGAGCTGCTCAACCCGCTCGGCGTGAACTGCCTGCGCCTCCTGAGCGGACGCGGCTATCGGGTCTGGGGCGCGCGCCTGGTGTCGAGCGATCCCGAATGGAAATACGTCTCGGACCGGCGCTACTTCAACTATCTCGAAGCGTCGATCGACCGCGGCACGCAGTGGGCGGTCTTCGAGCCGAACGGCGAGCGCCTGTGGGCCAACGTGCGCCAGACGATCTCGGACTTTCTCTATAACGAGTGGCGCAACGGCGCGCTGCTCGGCGCCTCGCAGGAAGAAGCGTATTTCGTGCGCTGCGACCGCAGCACCATGACGCAGAACGATCTCGACAACGGGCGGCTCGTGTGCCTGATCGGCGTGGCGATCATCAGGCCTGCCGAGTTCGTGATCTTCCGTATCGGCCAGAAGACGGCCGACTCGCGCGGCTGATTCGGATTATTCGGGAGATGAACCATGGCTGACCGCAACGCGCCCTACGGGGCCTTCAACTACCTCGTGAACTTCGACGGCGGAGACATCTTCGGCGGTTTCTCCGACGTCTCGGGAATCGGTTCGGAGGTGAAGATCGCCGAGTATCGCAACGGCAACGAGAAGGAAAATCACGTGCGCAAAGTGCCGGGGACTCACACCGTCGCCGACACGACGTTAAAGCGCGGCATCGTCAACTCCAAGCTGCTGTGGGACTGGATGCGCAAGACGCGGACCGACGGACCCGCCGCGCAGAAGACCGTCACGATCACGCTGCTCGACGAAGCGCACAAACCGGTGCAGTCGTGGGTGCTGCGCGGCGCGATCCCGATGAAGTACACCGGACCGACGCTCGCCGGCAAAGGCGGCGGCGACGTCGCGATGGAAGAGATCGTGCTGTCGGGCGAAGCGCTGGAAGTGGACGCGTGATCATGCGCATGCGGGAGGCGGGAGGCGTGAGGGTTGCAAAGCGTGAGGCGCGAGGTGTGAGGCGTGAGGCGCGAACGAGTCGCTTCTTCCTGACGTCGGCTCGGCCAGGCTACCGCACGGCAGCGAAGCTCGAGCAGTCGAGGCGCACCTCCCCCCTCTCGTGTCACCCACGCACGCCTCACCCCTCACGCCTCACGCCTCACGCAGTGCCTCTCACGCACGCCTCACGCCTTTCACATAAGCATAGCGAGCACTCATGACCATCGGTCTCGTCTTCACCACCGCGGCCCCGCCCGCGCCGCCGGCGCCGAACCGCACCGACGTCGCGTTCTTCGCGGGCTTCGTCGCACGGCGGCGCGGGGTGCACTTGCCCGCGACGGTGCTCGCCGAGCTCGCGGCGGCCGGATGGAAAGACGGGCCGTGGCGCCGCAACGAGGCCGCGCTCGATTCGGCGCTCCAGCTTCCGATCACGATCGAAAGCTGGGACGCTTTCGACGCGCTCTTCGCGTGGGAAGCGCGGCCGCTGCGCTCGAGCGGCGGTCGATGCACGACGTATCTCGGCGCGGCGGTCCGCAGCTTCTTCGCCAACGGCGGCCGCCGCGCGATCCTGGTGCGCACAGGCGACCCGTGGCCTTTCATCGAAGACGGCAAGCACCGCGCGGACAAGCGCCGCGACCGCATCCGCGCGCTGCTGCCGGGTTTCGCTGACGCCGCCGCGATGCCTTTCGATCCGCTCACCCCTTCGTCGTGGCGCGGGCTGCATCATCTCTACGGCATCGGCGACGCGACGCTCGTCGTGCTGCCCGATCTACCCGATGCGTGCGCGTCCGAACCCGTGCCCGCGCCGGCGCAGCGAGACCCGCCGACGCCGCCCGAAGGCTTCGTCGAATGCAGCGAAGACGAACCCGCGCCGATCAACGATAGCGGTCTCACGCGGCTGCCGGCGCCGCGTTCCGACAGTGCGGGCTATGCCGCGTGGGGCCTCGCCGCGGCAGGCGTGCGCGACTTCCTCGCGCGCCATCGCCGCGATTGCCTCTTCATCGGCGCCCTGCCGCTGCCGGATCGCGACAACCGCCGTCCTGGTGTCGAAGGCGCGGTGTATGCCGAAAGCGAGCTCCTCGCGTACTTGAGGCGAGTGAGCGTGCTCGAAGACGAAGCGGTGCGAGTCGCGCCGGCCGGGACCGCCGCGAGCGCTTTCATCCAGCTCGGCTGGCCGTGGCTCGCGACGCGGCGCTCGGCGGACCTGCCCGAAGGCCTCGAGCCTCCCGACGGCGTGATCAGCGGCGTCATCGCGGCCAGCGCGCTGGCGCGCGGCACTTTCCGCTCAATCGCCGGCACTTCATTGCCCGACGTGCTCAGCGGCGTGCCCGTCCCGCAGTGGGGTTTCGGCGCGAGCAGCCCGGGCGTCGCGCTCGCCGAGCGCGTGTGCGTCATCGCGCGCGAGCCCGACGGCTGGACGCTCGTGTCCGACGTGACGACGAGCCCCGACCCCGCGTGGCGCCAGGGCGGTGTCAGCCGGCTCGTCGCCAGCGTGCTGCGCGCCGCGCGGCGCCTGGGCGAAGGCGTGGTGTTCGAGCCGAACGGTCCGGTGCTGTGGTCGCGCCTCACGCGCTCGATGCAGGAGCTGCTCGCCGATTACTGGCGCGAAGGCGGCTTGCGCGGCGAGACCAGCGCCGAAGCGTTCGACGTGCGCTGCGACCGTTCGACCATGAGCCAGAACGATCTCGACGCGGGGCGCCTCATCGCCCACGTCACCGTCGTTCCGGCGAGCTCGATCGAGCGCATCGTGATCGTGCTCGCGCTCGAAGCGGGCAGCGCCGCATCGGTCCAGCTGCGTGCGGTGGCGTGATGTCCGAAAACCTCCTCGCGCCGCTGCACGTCTTCCGCTTCGAAGTGAGCTTCCGGCGCGATGCGCTCTCCGGCACCGGCGCCGGAAGTCCGGTGCCGCTGTGCAGCGGCGCTTTCGCCGAATGCACCGGCATCGAAGCGACGATGGAGCCCAAGGTCATCAAGTCGGGAGGGCGCAATTACGGTCCCGCGCAACGCGTCGGCCAGGTGAGCTTCGCGACCGTGGTGTTGAAGCGCGGCATGACAAAGACGCGCGACTTGTGGCAATGGTTCCAGCTCGTCGCCGGCGGCGCTTATTCGTACCGGCTTTCGGCCGAGATCGACATGCACGACAGCGCCGGCGCGACGATCCTCACGTGGGCGCTCGCGCGCGCGCTGCCGGTCAAGTTCAAGGCGGCCGATCTCAACGCCCGCGGCACCGACGTCGGCATCGAAGAGCTGCATCTCGCGCACGAAGGGCTGACGCTCGTGTTCCCGCCACCGAGGCCGCAGTGATGCCCGGCGCCCCCGACATCCCGCAACTCGCCCTCGCGAGCTTCGAGACCGCCGGCGGCTCGCCGGCGATCAAGTTCGACGTGCACTTCAACCCGGCGTCGCTCCAGTACTCGATCCAGAACACGATGAAAGAGGAAGGCAAAGGCGCGAAGAAGAAACAGCACGTGACCCAGAGTGTGGCCAAGCTCACGATGGAGCTCGTCTTCGACACGACCGACTCGGGCACCGATGTGCGCGTGACGACCGACCAGGTCGCGGGCCTCATGAAACCGACCGAAGGCACCAAAGCGCCGCGCGTCGTCAAATTCGGCTGGGGCGCGTACAGCTTCAAAGGGCTCATCGACCAGTACAAGGAAACGCTCGATTACTTCTCGGCGAGCGGCTCGCCGCTGCGCTCGACCATCAGCGTCACGATGACCGAGCAGGAGGCGACTTTCGGAGCCGAGCACAACGACCCGACCGACGTCGGCGGCGATCTTGCGCTCGAGCCGGTCGAGCTGCCGGCGAACGGACCCGGCGCGCCGCCGAGCGCGGCTGGAGTCGCAAACCAGCTCGGTGCGCCTTTTGCCGCGCGCGCGATCGCCGCCGCGAACGGTGAAGCGAGCCTGCGCTTCGGGGCGTCGGCGGGGCTTTCGATCGGAGGCGGCGCGTCGTTCGGCGGTGGCGCATCGTTCGGGGGCGGTGCGTCTATCGGCGGCGGTGCTTCGTTCGGCGGCGGGGCATCGGCAGGTTTCAGCGCGGGCGCAGGCGGCGGCCTTTCGGTCAGCGCCAGCGTCACGCTCGCACCGGCCGCCGCCTTCTCGACCGGCGTCAGCGCAGGGATCGGCGGCGGTGCCGGTATCGGCGCAGGTATAGGCGTCGGCGGTGGCATCGGACTCGGCGCGGGCGCCGGCGTGGGAGGCGGCATCGGCATAGGCATAGGGATATCGATCGGCGGCTCGAGCGCTGTGGCGGGCGGCGCTTTCGGCGCGCTCCGCGCGGGCACGAGCACGACGACGATCTCGATACCCAACCCTCGCGTGCTCATCGAGGCGCGCCCGGGAAGCGCACTCGGCGCCGGCGTGCAGTTCGGTCCCGGCGGACGCGCCCTGTCGGCGCCTTCAGGCGCGAGCCTCGCCGCAGACGTGGGCGCCGGTGCGGATCTGTCGGCACGGCTGACTTTCAGCGCATAGGAGATTTTTGCGATGTCCATCGTTTTCGAACAGATCGACTCCGAAATCGCGCCGGAGCGCGGGGCAGATGCACCGACGCCCGACGCGGCGAGCGGCGGCGCCGCGGACAAACCTGCCGAAACCGCCGACGCGGTGCGGCGCGAGCTCGCGCTGCTCAGCGAGCGCCGCGAGCGCCTCAGAGCAGATTGAACGACTGACGCGATCATGTCCGAAGCCCCCGTCAGTGCCGCAGTCGTCTATAGCGCGCGCCCCACGTTGCGCATCTCAGGCGCCGCGGACGCGCGCGCCTCCGAGCTCCTCCTCGACATGCGCATGGAAGAGCACGAAGGCGGCATGAGCGCGCTCGAGTTGCGCCTGTCGAACTGGGCGAGCCTCGACAATGGCGGCGCCGAATACGCTTTCGGCGCGGGCGCGAAGCTGAAGCTCGGCGCGGCCCTCGAGGTGTACACCGGCGACGAGACCGAGCCGCGCGAAATTTTCCGCGGCACGGTGAGCGCGCTCGAAAGCCATTACTCCACCGGCGGCGCGCCCGAGATCGTCGTGCTCGCCGAAGACGCGCTGCAGCGCGCGCGCATGGCGCGCCGCAGCCGCGTGCACACCGACAAGTCGCCCGCGGACGTCGCGAACGCGATCGCCGCGGACCTCGGCCTGACGCCGGTCGTCGCAGGACTGACCGCGCCGACCGGCACGTGGGCGCAGTTGAACGAAAGCGATCTCGCTTTCCTGCGTCGGCTCATCGGGCGCTTCGACGGCGACGTGCAGGTCGTCGGCACCGAGCTTCACGTCTCGCCTCGCGCCGACGTGCGCCGCGGCGCGATCGACCTCGAGTTGAACGGGCAGCTTGCGAGCGCGCGCATCACGGTCGACCTCTCGGGCCAGGCGACCAAGATCACCGCGCGCGGCTGGAACGCAGCCGACGGGCGCAGCGTCTCGGGCGAAGCGTCCGCGCTCACGCACGGCGCGCCGGGCCGCGGCCGCGAAGGTGCGGCGCTCCTGCGCGAGCTCATGAGTGATCGCGCCGAGCACATCGGCCACGTCGCGGTCGGCACCGACGACGAAGCGCGCGCCGTCGCCGAAGCCGCTTTCGATCTGCGCGGGCGCAGGTTCGTCAAGCTCGAAGGCATCGCCGAAGGCAACGCGAAGCTGCGCGTCGGCGCGCATTGCACCGTCACCGGCGTCGAGCACCGCTTCGAGAACACCTACTACGTCACGCGCTCGTGCCACCGCTACGACCTGGTCGAAGGCTATCGCACCGAGTTCACCGCCGAGTGCGCGTACCTGGGGGACGACTGATGGACCGCGCCGCGTTCTTCGAGCGTCCCGCAGGCTGGCTGGCCGCAGGCCATCTCGCGAAAGTGGTGTCGTTATCCGATCCCGACAGCCTCAACCGCGTGCAGGTGCGGCTCCTCGCGTACGACGGCGTCGACGGTCACGATATGCCGCTGTGGGCGCGCGTGGTCTCGCCTTTCGCGGGCAACGACCGCGGCACTTTCTTCATGCCCGACGTCGACGACGAAGTGCTCGTGATCTTCGTACAGGGCGACCCGCGTTACCCGCTCGTCATGGGCGGCCTGTGGAGCGGCGCGAATGCCGCCCCCGGCTCGATCGGCGCGGCGGGCAACGTGAAGAAGATCATCAAATCGAAGAACGCCATCCAGATCACCCTCGACGACACGCAAGGCCAGGAGACCCTGATCCTCGAGACGCCGGGCGGGCAGAAGATCACGATCAAGGACGGCCCCGGCACCGTGACGATCGAAGACTCGAACGGCAACTCGGTCAAGCTGGAGCCCAGCGGCATGACGCTGCAGGCGAGCGCGAAAGTGACGGTGAGCGCCGCTAAAGTCGACGTGAGCGCAGGCATGGTCACGGTCGACGCGGGCATGTCGAAGTTCTCCGGCGTGGTCAAGTGCGACACGCTGATCGCGACTTCGGTCGTGTCGACGAGCTACACCCCGGGAGCCGGAAACATATGGTGAAGCCGCACACCGTGCTGCTGCGCGCGCCGCGCGAGCTCGATCCCGCGCACGCGACGCAAACCGGCCACTCGGGCGCGCCTGCGATCCTGCAGCGCAGCGACGACGATTTTATCGAGGCGATGCTCGAAAGCCTGCGCAGCACGGCGAGCCGCACCGAGCTCGCCGCGGACCTCGCGTCGACGCGAGTCGCCGGCGTGCTCAAGCTCTTCCAGCCGGTGCAGCGGCAGTTCCATCTCGCGGTTCTCGAAGCGCTGTGCGACATCCCCGGCGACCCGCGCATCGATCCCAAGCGAATCGAATCGGCGGGCATGGTGCTGCGCCGGATCGGCGCGAGCGGGGTGCACGAAGGCTGGATGCGCGCGAGCGGCAAGCTTCGGGGATGGGTCGCGCTTCCGACCCATGCCGAAAGCGACGCGCGCCACGACCCTGTCGCGGCGAAACGGCTCGCCTTGAAAGCGGTCGGTCCACGCGCGATCGCGCGCGAGCTCGCGAGCTTTGCAGCGCTCCAGCCGGGAGCGCTGTTCGAAGAGCACGTGGTCCCGCTGTTCGCGGCGCCGCCGGACGTGTGCGAAGACGCCGGGCGCACCCTGTACTACGGGCTCGTGCCGACGACGAGCAGCGAGCTCGCGCAGGCGCCGGCCGAAGGTCCGCGCGACTTCGGGCCCGACACCGACGCGTTTCGCAACCACCTCGTCGGCATGCTCACCGGCGATGCGATGACGTTCGACACGGCAGGCCAGACGGTGGCGCCCGCGTGGCACGCGATCGCGGACATCGCGCCGACCGAACCGGGACACGTCGCGAGCCTCACCTTGTTCGTCCGGATGCTCGAGCAGCTCGCGATCGAGTTCGACGCGTTCGGCAAGTCGAATGCGTCAGTCGCGGTCTTCAACGAGCTGCAGACGATCCTGCTGCCGCTCGTCACGCGTGCGGGCGAGAGCGCGCGAGCGCCGGTGAAAGCCGGCGACTTCCTGCGCGATTGCGTGGCCGTCGTCCTCGAACGCGACGAGCACGCAGCGAATCCGCCCGAAATGCCCGCGTCGTGGCCCGCTCGCGATGCGGCGTCGGCCGGTCGCCTCGCGGCGCTGCTTTCCGCCGCACTCACCGAGCGCTTCAAGAGCGTGCAGGGCGGCGCCGGGCGTTTCGACCGGACGGGCGCGCGCTATCAGATCCGCGCTTTCGTGCGGATCAAACCCGAATGCGGCTGCCCGGCTCGCATCGAGTGGAGCGATTACAGCGAGCCTTTCACGATCGCTCCGTGGTACGACGGCGCCGGCGCGCCGCCGGTCACGGTGCAGCTCCCCGACCCCACCGACCGCGGCCTTCTCGCGAGCCTCAAACCGAACGTGTCGTTCGTCGTGCCGCCGTCGATCTTCAACCTGCTCTCGGGCGACGCGAAAAAGCTCGCGGAAGGTTCCGGCAAACCGTCGGACTCTCCGTCGCTCCAGTGGATCTGCAGCTTCAGCATTCCGATCATCACGATCTGCGCGTTCATCGTGTTCTCGATCTTTCTGACGCTGTTCGATCTCATCTTCCGCTGGATGCTGTTCATCAAGATCTGTCTTCCGTTTCCGAAAATCGGCGGCGGAGGCGGAGGAGGAGGAAACCCATGACCATCTCACAGGCGTTGATCGGCTGGCCGCTGCTGCCGCTACCCGACGAGAACGGCCAGCTCTCTTATCCCGACCTCGAGCAGAGCGTTCGCGATCTCATCCGCGTCATCCTCTCGACGCGCCCGCGCGAGCAGCTCATGCGGCCGGGCTTCGGCGCGGGGCTCGATCTCCTGCTGCACGAGCCGAACACCCTCGCCACCCGGCGCGAGATCCGCGACCGCGTGCAGCAGGCGCTCGCGCGCTGGGAAAAGCGAATCATGCTCGACCGCGTCGAAGTCTGGGACGTGCCCGACCAGGCGACTCACGTGCGAGTCGAGATCGCGTATCGCCTCGCGCGCACCGGCGCTCCCGGTGCGATGGCGCTGACGATGCAGCTCGAACGCTGAGCCGCTCACCGGCAACCTCACACACTCCCGACCGGACGCGCCTCGCGTGATCTCCTTCCAGCCCCCCAGCCTCGCCGACCGCAGCTTCGACGACCTCGTCGAAGACATGCTGCGCCGCATACCCGCGCACACGCCGGAGTGGACCCATCCGCGCCTCGGCGACCCCGGCCGCACCCTGATCGAGCTTTTCGCGTGGCTCGGCGACGCGCTGCTCTATCGCGCGAACCTGATCCCCGAGCGCCAGCGCCTGGTGTTCCTCAAGCTGCTCGGCCTGCCGCTGAAGCCCGCGCAGCCCGCGCGCACGATCGTCAGCCTTGCGTGGGCACAGCCCACCGAGCTTTCGGCGGCGACGCTGCCCGCCGGACGCCGTATCGCAGGCGCGCTGCCTTTCGAAACCCTTTCGGAAACGACGGTCCTGCCGGTCACCGCCGAGGCGTACGTGAAGCGCGCGCTCTCCGACGACGAAGCGTCGAAGCTCGCTGAAGTGATCGACGGCCTCACCCGGGTGCACGGCATCAATGCCGCGGCGAAAGCGTACGAGACGATTCCATTGTTCGAAGGTGGCCGCGCGAACGCGGAAGGAGTCGACGTATTCGCCGCCACCGCGGATCGCGCCCTGTGGCTCGCGCTGCTCGCGCCCGCCGCGCCCAAACCGCAGGACCAGCCTGCAACGAACGCGTCGGCGCTCGCGGCGCTCGGCGGCGGCGACAGCGGCGCGGCCGCGCTGCTGTCGGTCGGCGTCGTCCCCGCGCTCGGCACCCCTGCGCTGTTCGAAGAGATCGGCCCTCGCGCACGCGTGCCGGTCGTGTGGGAGATCACCACGCCCGGCAAGACCGCGACTGAGACCGATTACCTCACTCTCGAGCCGCTTGCGGGAAGCGATACCACCGCGGGCCTCGCGCGTCCCGGGACGATGCGCCTGCCGCTGCCCGACGAGTCGCTCATCTGGGCGCCTTCGAACGACGTCGGCGAGAACCCGCACGCCGGCGTGGGAGACGCGCCGCCGCGGCTCGACGACGCCGATAAAGCGTCGCGCCTCGTCGCGTGGCTGCGCCTGCGTCCCGCGCCGGGGCAGCAGGTCGACCGCCTCGCGCTGTCGTGGATCGGCATCAACGCGGTCGAAGTCGACCAGCGCGTGACCCTCGGCGGCCGCGTGCTCGGCGTGTCGACCGGCGCGCCCGACCAGGTTTTCTAGTTGCCCCAGCCATCGGTCGATCGCGCAAGCCTCGCGATCGAAGTCGAAGAGCCGGGACAGGGTTACCAGCCGTGGCACGCGGTCGACGACTTGGCGGCTATTCATCCCGATCCGAACGTCGCGCGTGAAGCCCGCGCTTTTGAGGTCGACCCCACGGCGGGCGTGCTGCGCTTCGGCGACGGCGTACGCGGGCGCGTGCCCGAGCGCGGCATGCGCATCCGGCTCGCCACCGGCCGCTTCGGCGGCGGCCGCGCGGGCAACGTGCCTCCGGGAACGCTTGCCGAGCTGAGCGGCAAGGACATCACCGGCAAGCCGACACCGCCGATCAAGATCGCGCAGCCGTTACCGGCATCCGGCGGCGAAGACGCCGAAACGCTCGCCGCGGCCGAGAAACGCATCCCGTCGTACCTGCGCCATCGCGAGCGCGCGGTCACCGCCGAGGATTACCGCAGCCTCGCTTTCGAGACGCCGGGCATCACGGTCGGCCGGGTCGACGTGCTGCCGCGCTTCAAGCCTCGCGACCGCCGCTTCGACGTGCCCGGCGTGGTCAGCGTCATGGCGCTGCCGATGCAGGCGCTTTCGCGCGCGCCGAACCCGCGGCCCGACCGGCCTTTCATCGAGCGCCTGCACGCGCATCTCTCCGCGCGCTCGCCGCTCTCGACCGAGCTTTACGTGATCGGCTGCGAGTACGTGCCGCTCGGCGTCTCGATCGGCGTGGCGATCCGCGACGGTTACGCGCGCGATGCGGTGCTCAATGACGTGCGCCAGGCGCTGATGCGTCTGCTGTGGCCGCTGCCTCCGGGCGGCGCCGACGCCGCGGGCTGGCCGCTCGGGCGCGACGTCAAAGCGCGCGAGCTCATCGTCGACGTCTCGCGAGTGCCGGGCGTGCTCGAAGTGAACGGGCTGCGGATATTCAGGCGACAGTCCGACGACTGGCGCGAAGTGCCCGCGACCGGCGGCGACTCGAGCGCCGCGCTCGACATCGCGCCGTGGCAATTGCCGGAGCTACTCGCGGTCGTGGTGACCGACGACCCCGGCGGCGCCCCTGCCAAGCTCAACGCTACGCCGAATCCGTACGCCGACCCGAACGCGGTCGCGGTTCCGGTCGTGCCGAAAGTCTGCTGATGGACGCCAACGGGCTGCGCTTCTGGATCCTCGGCGACGAGCGCCATTTCCCCGCGCGGCTGCGCACGGTGTGGGACCCCGTGTGCCGGGTGCTCAAGCTCGCGAGCGAGCGCACCCTGCCCGAGCCTTCGAATGCCGCAGCCGCGCTCGCCCTCGCGACGAACGCGATCGAGCGCGTGCCGTACACGCTCGACGCCTACAGCGGCCTCGCGCGCTGGGTCGAGAAACCCGATGCGGACGATAACGCCGGCGTCGTCATGGTGACGAGCCCTCACCTGCCCGGTGAAGTCGAGCGCCTGCGGCTGCGCGTGCGTCCGACCGACCTCGCGACCGGTTACGACGACGTGCTCTACATCGCGGCGGCGAACGGCGTGCTCCTGCACGACCTGCGCGGGCGTTTTCCGACCGGGCTCGCGCGGCTCGAAGGCTATACGCCGTGGCGAATCGCCGCGGACAAATCAGGCGGCGCGTGGCTGCTCGAGCGCCCGAGCGGGCGCATCGCGCGTCTGCAAGGACTGCCGCTGCCCGTGCGGCCGCACGTCGATTACGCGCACACGACTTTCAGGCCGTCGCCGGAAAATCCGCGTCCGCCGTCGATACGCATCTTCGACAAGGTGGCGTGGCCCGCCGGCGAGCGTGTGATCGCGATCGCGGCGCATCCGGATGGCGGTATCGCGCTGTTGTCGTGGACCGGCGCGGGAATCGCGCACGTGCGCTTCCTCGACGTGGAGCGCGAGACGCTCGGTCCTCGCGTCACGCTCACCGGCGCGCGCTACGCCTACGCGATCGACTGGCTGGACCCGAACCGGCTCGCGGTGCGCCTGCCCGGACGCCGCGATGCGCCCGCTTACGCGCGCGACGACGGCGAAGCCGATACCGCACGCGAGCCGCTCGGCGACATCTATCCGCTTTCGAACGCTGCGATCGAAGCGCCTTTCGTGCATCGGCTGCTCGGCCCGCCGCATTACCCCACGACGACCGGCGCGCAGCCGCTGCACGCGCTGTCGCTCTCGAACCTCGCGCGCCGCGGCGACGCCGCGAGCTTCAGCGCGTCCGCGATGCACGTGATCGACAGCGGCAGCCAGCAGACGGTGTGGCACCGGCTCTATGCCGAAGCGTCGATACCGCCGGGCAGCGGCATGATCGTGTGGCTCGCCGCGAGCGCCGATCCGCAAGCGCCCACCGACAACACCGCGTGGTGCCCGCATCGCTTCGGGCGCTCGATCCCCGAGCCTGCCGGCCCGCACGAGCCGCACGCGGCGTGGGAAGCGATGGCGTCCGAGCTGCCTGCGCATCCAGGCCTCGGACCGTGGCCGCGTGAGCGCGACCGCAGCGGGCTTTTCTCGGTGCTCATCCAGAATGCGCGGCAGCGGGTTCGCAACATCACCGGGCGTTATCTGTGGGTGAAGCTCGCGCTCTTCGGCGACGGCCGCGCCGGCCCCGAGCTTGCCGCGCTGCGCGCGTGGGGAAGCCGCTTCTCGTATCGCGACCACTACCTCCCGCGGATCTCTCGCGAGACCCTGTACGGCGCACCGGCGCTGGACCCCGGTGAGCGCTTCGAAACCTTTCCGCTCGCGCTCGCGGCTAAGCTCGACGCCGGCGGCGCCCCGCCGCCGTCGATCCCCGCGCAGATGCAGAAAGCCGGAACTGCGATCGGGACCGCCGCGCAGATCCGCGTCGAAGAACCCGGTGAAGCGTGGCTGCTCAGCGATCCCGCGAGCGGCCGCAGCTGGCCGCTGCGACGCGAAGCCCGCGATATCTCGATCTATCGCCCCACTGCTACGCCTGCGGATTTTCTCGAGCGCTATCTCGCGAGCTTCGAAGCGATGCTCACACCGCTCGAAGACGTCGTCGCCGCGTCGTACCTGCTGACCGACCCGCAAGCGGTGCCCGAGCAGAACCTCGACTGGCTCGGCGCGTGGATCGGCATCGCGTTCAGCGCGGCGCTGCCCGCGGCGCGGCGGCGGGCGTGGCTCAGTGAGGCGCCGAGGCTCGCGCGCTTTCACGGCACGCGGCGCGGTCTCGACCTCGCACTCGACGTCGCGACCGGCGGCGGCGTGCGAGGCGGCGAGATCATCGTGCTCGAAGACTTCAGGCTGCGCCGCCTCATGGCGACGCTGCTCGGCGTCGACCTCGCCGACGAGACCGATCCGCTGCTGCCGGGTCTGACCGTGAGCGGCAACTCGATCGTCGGCGACACCCTGATCCTCGGCGAAGCGGCAACGGTCGAGCTCCTCGCGCTGTTTCGCGAAGAGGTCGCCACGCTCCAGGAGAACGCAGCGGTGCACACGTTTCTCGAAAAGCTCGCGAACCGCGCGACGGTGCTCGTGCACCAGAGCGTCGAGCCGCAGGACCTCGGGCTGATACGCCGCATCGTCGAGCTCGAAGCGCCGGCGCACGTCGAGGTGCGCGTGGTGACCGCGACGTGGCCGCTGCTGGTGGGCGTCTCGAGCCTGGTCGGCGTCGACACCTATCTCGGTCCGCCGCCCGAGCCTCGCCCCGCGCGCGCCGACGTCTCGGCGCTCGGGCTCGGCGACTTCGTGCTCGGCCTCGCTTCACTCGACCCGCGCGCGAGCGGCGCCACCGCACCTTCGGCGGCCCCGCCGCGGCCGATCGCCGAAGCCGGCGCGTCGCAAACCGTCGCGGTCGGCGAATCGTTCGATCTCGACGGCAGCGCGTCGAGCGCGGGTCCGGGCCGCAGTCTCACGAGCTACACGTGGCGCCGCCTGCCGCCGTAACGCAACCGCGCGCACCGCAACCTTTGCGTTTCATTCAAGGAGCAACACCATGGCTGTCTTCATCATCAACCAGGACGTCGAGACCAAAGAGCCGGTCGTCGAAGTCACCGTCGACAAGGAAAAACCCCTGCCGGCCGGACGTCACCGCTTCAGGCTCGTCGTCATGGACGACTCGGGCAATCCGTCGCAACCCGACGAAGTCGAAGTCATCGTCGCCGAGCAGGAAGCGCCGACCGCGGTGCTCAAAGCACCGAAAGTCGTTGCGCTCGGCGAAAGCTTCACGCTCGACGGTTCGGCCTCGTTCGATACGGGCGGCGGGCAGGTGGTGCGCTACACCTGGACGTATGTCGGCCCGTCGCTCATGTGAGCGCGGGCTCGACCGCAGCGAGCACGAATGATGGCCACGTTTTCTCAAGGCAAGCCGATAGACACCCGCGAACCGACGATTCGAGTCGACGGTCTCGGTGCAGGCGCCCACCGTTTTCAGCTCGTGGTGGCGACAGGCGACGGCAGGACGAGCGCGCCGGCCGCTGTCACGGTGACGGTGCAGGACGCGCCGCCGGGCCGCACCACGCGGCCCGGATGAAACGCACAGTGAACAGGAGCACGTCATGAGCGCCATCGCACGCCGCCCCGAAGCCGATCCGCTGTACGCGAACGCCGCGCCCGAGCGCGCCGCGTACGCGACCGGCATGCTGCTCGACGCGCAGGATTTCGTCGACGAGCAGACTTATCATCGCGGGCGCCTCGCGCGCGCGCTCGCGCTGCTCGGCGGCGGCGGCACGGTCGCGGGGCTCGAAGTGAAATACCGCGCGGCCGCCGCGCCGCGGCCCGAAGAGATCGAAGTCGCGCCGGGTGTGGCGATCGACGCGCTCGGCAGGCTGGTCGAGATCCAGCGGCCTGCATGCCTGCGGCTCGCGGTGTGGTTCGAAGGCGAGCGCGCGCTCGACGAAGGCGACACCCTGCGGCGCGCCGCGCTGAACAAGCTCGAGCGCTTCGTGAGCCCGCGCGTGAAAGCGGCCGGCGCGCTCCCCGCACGCGCGGTCGTCGCCGACGTGTACGTGCGCTTCGTCGCGTGCGAGCGCGGTCTCACCCCGAGCTTCGCCGCGGGCCCGTTCGATGCGCTCGACGCGGTTGCGGCGTCGCGCGTGCGCGATGCGTACGAGCTGCACCTGGTGCCTCGCACCGACGGCCTCGACGACGGCTTCAGCGGACTGCCGCCTGGCGGTCCCGATCTCGCTGCGATCGAGGACCTGGACCAGCGCCGCGCCGCGCTGCAGGACGGGCTGCTCGCGGCGTACCCCAAACGCAATGCCTCGGGCGCGCTCGACCCGCCGCCCGGACACCCGCCCGAGCTCGACACGACCGCGGTCTTTCTCGCGCGAGTCTTCATTCCGGTCGACGCGGCGAACCCGCCGGTGCGCACGGCGAGCGCCCCGGTCGTCGACAACTACAGCAGACGTTTCACGCCGAGCGGTCCGTTGCTCGCGCGCTGGCTGGGTGCGTGATGGCCCGCTACATAGCAGGAATTCGTAGTGCAGGCGTCTTCGCCTGCACTACATAGCAGGAGGTTGAGATGATCGATTACACAGCAGGCACCGCGCGGGCGCCGATTGCGGCCGAGGACGTCGCGGCGATGCGCAAGTCGGGTGCGCTGATCGAAGACACGCGGCGCGAGCGCCCGCGCTATTTCGACGGGCGCTTTCTCGCCGCGCGCGATCTCATCCGCGATCAGCAATACGTGCTCGCGCGCGAAGCTTTTCTGGCGCAGGCGACCGGCGGCGGCGTCGCGGCGGGACTGCGCGTCGCGCGCGGCAAGGCCGCCGACGAGATCGCGATCGAGCGCGGTCACGGGGTCACGCCCGCGGGCGAGCTCACTGCGCTCCCGCGTAATCTCCTGGTCCACCTTGCCGACATCCCGCTTGCCGAGCAGCTTTCGGCGCGCTTCGGCCTGTCGCGCAGGCCGCAGCCGCCCACGCGCAACCGCACCGGCCTGTTCGTGCTCGCGCTGCGTCCGGTCGAATTCACCGCGAACCCGGTCGGCGCGTATCCGACCTCCATCACCGGTCAGCGCACGGTCGAAGACGGCGACGTCATCGAAGCGACCGCGGTCGTGCTCGTGCCGTGGACCGACGACCACGCGACCGACGCGCTCGACGCCCGCCGCGGCCGCGCGGCACGCGCGATATTCGTCGAGCAGCGGCCGAGCGGCGTCTCGGCGAACGTGCTGCCGATCGCGATGATCGCGCTCCAGAACAACGTGATCGCGTGGCTCGACGCGCCGATGGTGCGCCGCGAGCTCGGCGCCGATCGCGGCGACCTTCCCGGCCTGGGCCTGGGCGCGCGCGCGCTGCGCCTGTCGCAGCTGCTGCAATACCAGGAGCACCTCGAGGACGCCATCGAAGCGAACCGCGGCACCGGTTTTCCGGCGACGGCGCATTTCCCCGCGCTGCCGCCGGCAGGTCCGATGCCTCCCGGGATGATCGATACCAGCGATTTCACCCAGAACTTTTTCCCGGCCGAGATCGACGTCGAATTCGCGCCGATACCCGAAGACGAGCTTCCCGCGCTCGTCGACGAAGCGCTCGCCCTGCCCGCGATCGACCTCACCGTTCCCGCCGAGCTCCTCGACAGCACGAGCGTGCTCGTGCTCGCGCCGGTGCCGCGCCATCAATGGCGCGCGACCGCGGCCAAGCTGAAGGACAACGGCATCGACGCCACCACGCGGCGCCTGTTGCCGGCGGCGTCGAACCGGCTCGCCGCGAGGAAACCCCTGGAGATCATCCAGCGCCTGCGCCTGCCGTTGTTTACTGCGGTGCTCGCCGATTCGAGCGACCCGCGCGAGCAGGAATGGGCGCGCCTCGCGAGCCTTCCCGACCTGTGGTTCGTGCGCCGGCGCAACCTCTCGTATCGCGACGATCTCGCGGGCGCGGCGGTTCCTTTCTCCGGATCGGAGGCAGAGCTCGAAGTCGTGCTGAAGCAACAGGTCGTCGACACCGGGCTCAAGCAGAAATTCGACGAGGTGATCGCACGCTCGACGGCACACGGCGCGGCGGAAGTGACCAACCTGCTCACGAACGCGCAGGTCGCGAAATCGCCGGCGCTCTTCGCCGTGGCGATCGGCGAGCTTTCCCGCGCCGGCACCATCGACAAGGCGAGCGTGCTCGCGGTATCGGCCAAGCTCAACGCGGTCGGTGTCGGGGCGGGGCTGGCGAAGCTCGAGTCGCTCGAAGGCAGCGACGTGGGCAGCGTCGAATCGCTGCAGGCGATCGCCGACGACCCCGAGTGGCGCAAGACCGACGACGCCGCCAAGTCTGCAGACGAGGCCACGGCACGCGGCATCGTCGCGCAGTTGAAAGGCGACACGCAGGCCGCGCCGGCCGATGCCGAACAGGCAGCGGCGAGCCCTGCCGCGAAAGCCCGCGCGAAGAAAGCGGCGCCGCCGGCGAAGTGAGCGATCTACCCGTACGCGAGAAGGCCGTCTGACCGGAGTGCGCCGACATGAGCATCACCCCCATCACCCAACCGCTACCCGGCGAACAGGTCGTCGCGCTGTCGCCGCAAAACGCGGAAGAAGCGGCGATCGCGTGGCTCGCCCGTCCGAACGTTTTCGCGGGACGTGCGCTCACCGCGCCGACCCTGCAAAAGCGCCAGCGCTGGCAGGCGGGGCACCTCGCGCTGCGCGGGCAGTCGCTCACCAGCGGCATCGTGCGCGGTCTCGAAGTCGGCCACGAAAAAGTCACAGCGGGCGGCGGCGGCGAGCCCAGCGTGAGGCTGGTGGTTGCTGCGGGGCTGGGCTTGGCGGCGAGCGGCGAGGACGTCGAGCTCCCGCGCACCGCGCACATCGAGCTGCGCGCACTGCCGGTGTACGCCGAGCCTTCGGCCGAAGGCATCGAAGGGACAGCACCGGACTCGACCGGCGGCGATGACCCGTTCCCCAGCGGCGGCGCGGCGCTGCGCGCGCGAGTCGTGCTCCAGCGCGACCTCGGCACCCTCTTCGACGAGCGGCCGAACGCGGTTGCGCGAGTCGGCGTGCTCGTATTGCAGCCGGTCGAAGCCGATCGCCTCGGCGAGTTCGACCCGACCGACCCGTGCGAGCTCTCGCCGTGCGGCGAAGTCGGCGACGAGCTCGCGTTCGAGGACTGGCGCGTCGCCGACGGGGTTCGCGCGGTGTGGTACGCGTGGCCCGGCGAATGGCTGGCGTTGCCGCCTGAAGGAACCGCGTGGCGCAGCCGCATCGCGTGGGCGATCTTCGAAGCCGAAAGCAAGCTCGCGCCCGGTGAGCTGCTGCCGTGGGAAATGCTCGGCATCCCGATTGCGTTGATCGCGCTCGACGACAACCTCGCACCGGCATTCATCGATCGCGCGAGCGTCGCGCGCTACGGCGGTCGCACCCGCAACCCGCGCCTCGCTTTCGGAAGCACGGGCATCCGCGCCGACTGGAGGCGCCCTGCCCTGTGGCAGGCGCAGATCGAGCAGCTCGCCGAGGCGATCTCGTCAGCCTCGAACACAAGCCCCGACGTGCTGCGCAACGCGCTCGCGCGCCTGCCGCCCGCGGGGCTGCTGCCGCCGAACGCGATCGACCTGTCGGTGCTGCCTTTCAATGCGGCGACCGAGAGCCTCGCGAGCGCGTTCTTCCCGGTGTCCTTCGAGCTCGACGCGGTTCCCGTCCCTCTCGAAAACCTCGACCTCGCCATTCGCGAAGCGGCGCCGCTCGCGCCGATCGACATGCACGTTCCCGACCGGGTGCGCGTGCTCGTCCCGGTGCCGCAGGCGGTCTACGAGCCGCGACTCCTGCTCGAGGAAGTCATCGATCCGGAATTCCAGGCGACCCTCGATCGCTTCGTGCTCGCTCGCGCACGCGCGCTCGGCGCGCGGCAGGGCCTGCGCCGCAAGATCTCCGAGCTCGTGCGTCTGGCGACCGGCCGCGCGGTGCCCGTGCCTGCGCTCACCGACGACGCGGCGGCGCTCGAGCCCGAGAGCCTCGCGCCGTGGGGTCCTCCGCCTCCCGGCGGCGGGCATCGCAGCAACGCCGCACCCGGTCTGCACCAGCACTACTTCACCGGCGCGACCGCCATGCTGGCTTACGGCGCGGCCGACAAGCTGCACGCATGGGTGTATGTCGATCCCGATGCGCCGCCGCGAGTGCTCATGTTCCAGTGGCACTCGAACGGAAGCTGGGAGCACCGCGCGTACTGGGCCGCGCCGGCCGACAAGGACCTGATCGTGCTCGGCACCGACGGCACCGCGACACGCAAACGCGTCGGCGACCTGCCGGCGGCAGGCGGATGGACCCGCCTGGCGGTAGCGGCGGCCGACGTCGGCCTGAACGGCGCCGGCGTCGACGGCATGGCTTTCACCCTCTTCGACGGGCGCGCCGCGTACGGCAGCACCGGCAGCATCGCCACGGCGACCGACACCGAGCACACGTGGTTCTCCGACGTGCTCCCCACCGGCGCGATCGCCGCCCCGCCGAGCGCAACCGAGGAAGCGTGGACGTTTCTCACGCCGAACGATCTCAGCGCGCCGTTCGAGCCCGATTTCGGTCTCGAGGTGGTTCCCCAGGGCAATCCTGATCTCGGCACGAGCGCCGACCTCGCGCAACTCCTGTCCGACCCGGTGCTCGCCCAGCTCGCCGGCGAAAGCGGCGTGCTTTCGGCGCCCGAGCGCAACCAGCTCGCCGTGCGCGGCCTCGAAGGTTTCATCGCGTTCCTGAAGTCGCGTGCCGATCGCGCGGACGATCTGGTCGATCATGGCTTCGTCAAAGTGCAGACCGACACCTACCGCATGCGCCAGCTCATGCTCGGCACGACCAACGCGACTCGCCTCGCGGTGTCGCCCGTGCTGGCGACGATCGCGCAGGCCGACACCGCGCCCGCGTCACAGGCGCGCATCTCGACATTCTTCGACGAGCTCAAATCCTCACCCGCTCCGAAGTTCGCGATGATGCTCAATCAGGAGGTGCAGGCCGCCGAAAATAACGCAGCGGCAGGCGGCGGCGCGCCCGCAATCAAGCTCGCGGTCAAAGACGCGTTCACCAAGCCCGCGGGAAAGATCTCGACCAGCAGCGCAGCCGGGCCTTTCGTCCTCCTGTCGCGCAACAGCGCGGTCAACCTGAGCATCGCCACCGCGAAAGTCGTCACCGGCGCCGCGCTCGCATTCACCCCGTCGGACGTGGTCAACGCGAACCCGCTCGTGGGCAAGGCGAGCATACGCACCACGACCATCGCACAACGCCTCGAGCAGCCCAAGGCGCTGCAGGCGAAGGATTACGCCGCCGCCACGCGCTACGACGCGGCGCAGTCGCTGCTGCGGCTCTCGGACGAGCTGACAAAAGAGGACAACGGCACCACGCCGGGTCTTTTCGCGAACATCAATCTCTACGGCATGAAGGACGAGCCTTTTCTCGTCACCCAGGCCGAGCAGGCCCAGCGCTTCGTGCCTTTTACCGCGTTCATCGCCGATCGCGGGCGCCTCGCGGCACTCCTCCAGACGCCCGACCGCGAAGGCGACGAAGCCGCGCACTTCTCCGACGGCGCCGATCTCTCGGACAACACCATCGCATTGATGCGCCAGATGGAAGGACGCATCAAGCTCTACCGCGATGCGGCGCGGGCGTGCGAGCGCGTGCTCGAAGCGATGCGCGAAGACATCGCGGCCGCGGGACGCGCGCTCAGCGCGTGGGACGAGCATCTCGCCGAAGCGCGCCACGACGTCGCGGTCGCGCGAGCGCTCATCGCTGAAGAAAACGAGCGCCTCGGCGCGATCAACCGCCGCCGCACAGCGGTGCTCCAGAAGGAAGTGCGCTTCCTCGCGTACATCCGCCCGCGCGAAGTGCACAACCTGGCGCAAGTGCCGCTGCGCACGCTCGACCCGGGCCTCATCGAAGCGCCGGTGCCCGCGTGCCTCGCCGCGCACGCCGACGTTCCGGCGGAGCTCGCCGAAATGCTCGCGGTGGTGCGCGAAGCGCCGGTCGCGTGGTTCCCTGCTGCGCCGAAGCTCGTCGAGAAGCTCGACCGCACGGATCTGCTCGTGCGCGTGGTGCAGAGCGCGCAGTTGCGCAGCGCCGCTTTCGCGGTCAAGGCCTCGCCGGTGAAGATCGCGCCCGCGGCGTCCGCGGTCCGCAACGCGATCGGCCTGGTGCACGCGCGCAGCCTGCAGACGATGCGCGAGACCCGCCAGCTCGTGACCACCGTCAACGTCGCGCAACTCGCGACGCTGACGTGGCAGGGCGCGCGCGCGAAGACGCAGGAAATCGTGTCGCTCGGCGATCTCATCGACGGCGAGCACGGACG
>JAQGNC010000442.1 GCA_028292065.1 Betaproteobacteria bacterium | reverse complement strand
AACGACGTGATCGAGTACTGGCACACCAACCTGGTGCCGGCGTATTACGAGCTCGACGATTTCCAGGTGCGCACGCCGACCGACATCCTCGGCCAGCATATCCATCTGGTGAAGTTCGACGTCATGGCCTCCGACGGCGCGGCGAACGGTTTCAACTACGAGGACGGCACCTTCAGTCCGGAAGAGGTGCGCGAGCGCATCGAAGGCATCAATCGCACCGGCGGCTTGTGGGACGCCGCCGACCAGCGCCAGCGCAAGCTGAAACCGAAGGCCATCAAGGAGCTTGGAGACGGCCCGTCGCCCGGCAGCAAGGCGTGGGTCGGGGCGCAGGCGACGGTGCAGCGCTGGTGGCTCGATCCGCTGATGGACCAGCCGGCGCCGGTGACCGACAAGGACCGCACCTACATGACGGTCTTCACGCACGATCATTTCGGCCCGTCCACCCACCAGATGATCGGCCTTTACGGCGGTCTCCTGATCGAGCCCGCCGACACCGACTGGACCTCGCTCGACGGCAAGACGCCCTTCGGCGTGCGCAGCGACGGAGGGCCGACCAGTTATGCCGCGAACATCATCTTCAAATCGCCGCAGCGGCAGGCCGACAACTACCGCGAGTTCGCCCTCGCATGGGGTGACACGCAGCATGTCTATACCCAGGCGAGCCGCAACAAGCCCGACTGCTATCGCTACACCGGGCGCGACGGCCGCGCGGTCGAGCAACGCCCGCCGGATTTCGACTGCATTCCCCTCGCGCGCGCACAGAGCTATTACGGGTGGTCCGATCCCGCGCACGTGCTGAATTGCCTCAACTGCCCACCGCAGCCGCTGGCGCAGCTGCCGCAATCTCTCGTTCCGAATCTGTCCGGCGCGGCGCCCTGGCCGCCGCAGCCGCTGCTGGTATCCGATTTCGGCGCCGGCATGATCTCGATGAATTACCGCGGCGAGCCGTTGCCGATGCGGGTCTTCAAGCCGCCCGTGGCCAATCCGAACGCGGCGCGCGACGCGGGCGACCTATCGTCCGCGTTCCGTTCCATCGAGCGGCTGGATCCCGCTTTTTCGATGCAGCCGCCGCCCGGCGCGCAGATCGATCCGGCATGCCGCGGCAGCGGCTGCTTTACGTTTCCCGCGCAGCCCATCTCGCAAGCGATGGCGCCGACCGATCCCTACACGCCGTTGCTGCAAGGCTACGAAGGCGACACGGTCCAGGTGCGCCTGCTGGCCGGTGCGCACACCTCGATGCACGACTTCACGATGCACGGCGTGCGCTGGCTGGCCGAGCCCTACATCGCCAACTCGGGGTATCGCGCCACGCAATTCATCATCCTCTCCGAGCACTACGAGCTCTTGTTCAAGCTGCCGCGCATCGGCGCGGCGCCGTCCACCGATTACCTGTACAACGCGAGCGCCTCTTACGAAGGATTGACCAACGGCGCCTGGGGATTGTTGCGCGCGTGGAATCCGGACCAGCCCCGGGATCATCTGAAGCCGCTCGGGCCCGCGGCGCGCACGGCGTCGCCACCGCAGCCGCCGCCCGGCATGACGACGGCCTGCACGCAGGGCCAGCCCTGCATCCGCGAATATGAAGTCCACGCGATGACCGTGCAGCAGGCGACCGGCAATCGCAACGCGACGCTGATCTACAACTCGCGCGGCGCCAACCTCCTCGACGGCAAGAGCGCTACGGGTAGTCCGCTCGAGGATCCGCTGGCGCTGGTCTATGTCGTCGTGCCGAAAGGCCAGGCCCACAGCCCGACCGCGACGGTCGAGCCGCTGGTGCTGCGCGCCAATGCCGGCGACTGGATCCATGTCACCCTGGTGAACGACTTCTCCGGCGATGAAGCCGTGTTCAACACCTATGAGGCGGCGTCGCGCTTCGGCCTCACTTACGCCTCGCCCTACAACTACGTTCCCATCGCCTCGTCGCCGAACGTCGGCCTGCACGCGCAGCTCGTGAGCTACGACGCGCGGGCGAGCGACGGCGCGAGCATCGGCAACAACCCCGTGCAGACGGCGCCGCCGAAAGGCAGGGTCGAATACTGGTGGTATGCCGGAACGATCGAGGACGGCAAGGCCACACCCGTGGAATTCGGCGCGATCAACCTGATGCCGTCCGATCCGCTGATGCACGTCTATCGGGGCCTCTTCGGCGCGCTCGTCATCGAGCCGGCGGGCTCGCGCTGGATCGCCGACCCGCACTCCACCGCTTCGGCGACCGTGTGGGCGGGCGACCAGGTGTTCCGCGAATTCGTGGTCATGTACCAGAACGACGCGAACATGCTCACCAACGGGCAATCGTGGTGGGCGACCGGCAATCCCCTTGCGGGCTTCAACTATCGCTCGGAGCCCGCATGGCTGCGCATGGGCAAGCGCCTCGACGGCGCCCTCGGCAAGCAGGCGCCGCTCGACTGGACGCGTCTCACGCAAGCGGATGTGCAGAACATCTCGCTCCTGCCGATGAGCGGGGTCGACCAGACGATGACCACGGCCAATCAACTGGTCGGTGCCGATCCGCAGACGCCGATATTCCGCGCCCCGGCGCGCATGCCGGCGCGCTTCCGCCTGGTGATGCCCGGCGGCGATGGCGACAACCAGATCACCTGGGAGCTGACCGGCCACGTCTGGCAGGAAGAGCCTTACGCCGACGCCTCCACCCGCATCGGACACAACCCGCTGTCGCAGAGCGTCGGCACGCTGACGGGTTACGGCGCGGCGAGCGCCTACGACGTCGTGCTCGCCGACACGCCGGGCACCACGGCTTCGGGCGGGCGCTACGGTGTGCCGGGCGACTATCTGTATCGCGCGTGGACTGCGAACATGTTCCAGGGCGGAGCCTGGGGCATTTTCCGCGTCGCGCCCTGGACGCCGTCCGGCGACGGTGCGCGCTTCCCGGATACGGTGGGCATTTCCGCCGTCGCCGCCGGTGCGCGCGGGGGCGCGATCATCCGCGGCTACACCACGCCCTGCCCCGGCGCGGTCAAGGACGCCGCCGGCACGACGATCTGCGAATCGGGCGGCCATGTGCGGCAGGTCGAGGTCAGGGGCCGGGGAACCGCGGCGGTCGTCGACGGATGGTGGACGCTGTCGATCCCGGCCTCGCCTGCGGCCCCGTTCGAGGTCGTCTCACCCGCCGGTGGCGTCGCCCACTACACGGGCACACCGCCGCAAGCGCTCGCGGCCGAGGCACGATTCTCTGCCGAGGTCGCGGCCCAGCCGACCCGGGTTCCAGACCGCCCCAAGCGCCTGCCGCGCCAATGAAACGCCGCCTCATCGCCTTCGGGTTGGTCGCGATGCTCGCCGCGGCGTCGCGGGCTGACGAGACGCCGCAACGCGTCGTCGACCGCGGCATCAGCGTCGACTTCAGCGCCTCGCACCCCGAGCGCCCCGGCGATTCGGTGACCTTCCGCTTCGAATTGAAGGACACGTTGAGCGGCGCCCCGATGGCCGGTCTGCGGCCGGCGGCCTGGCTCGCGCAGCGCGGCCCCGGCGCCGCCGGACCGAACTGCACGCGCGAGGCCGCGAGATATCTCGGCGGCGACCTGTTCAACCGCGCCGCGGTCGATCTCAACAGCTATTTCGTGCTGGCGCTGAACGACGATGCTTCGATCAGCGTGGTCGATCCACTGTTCGGCTTCGGCGGCTCGAAGTTGCTCGCGATGCTCCCGCTGGAGAGTCGCGGCGCGGACTGGGCGCTGGCGGCGGAGCGCGAAAGGCTGTTCGTGTCGATGCCCGCCGCAGGCAAGGTCGCCGTGGCCGACACGCGGCAATGGCGGATCACGGACAGCATCGCGACCGGCCCCCATCCGCGGCGCGTCCTCGTGCTCGGCGCGCGGGCGTGGGTCGGCGACGATCACGGCCTCACGGCGATCGATGTGAAGACCCTCGCCGTCACGCGCGTGCCCTTCGCAGGCGGCGGCGATGTGGCCGCGAGCGACGATGGCGACTTCGTGTTCGCCACCAGCGGACGCGGCATCGTGATCGTCGATGCGCATTCGGCGCGTGTGCTGGCGCGGGTCGGCGTCGACGGCGAGCCGTCGATGCTCGGCTATTCCTCCGCCGCGAAAGCGATCTACGCCCTCGACGCACGTGCCGGCCGCGTGTTCGCGATCGACGCGCGCAGCCGCGCCCTCACCGCGACCATCGAGGTCCGTCCGGGCGCGACGCAACTGAGTTTCGCGCCGAACGGGCGGCACGCATTGATTCCCAACCCGGCCGGGGGCGTCGTGCAGGTGCTCGACGCGGCGACGAATCGCGTGGTGCAGAACGCCGCGATCGGCGAGGGCCCGGATCGCGTCAGCTACACCTCGCTCCTCGCGTACGTGCGCCGTCGCGGTAGCGAGATCGTGATGATGATTCCGCTCTCGCAGCTCGGCGGCGAAGGACGCCCGATCGGGGTCGCCGATTTTCCGGGCGGGCGCAATCCCCTGGGCAGCGCGGGCGCGAGCCTCGCCGACTCCATCGTCACCGCGCCCGACGGGCCGGCGGTGCTCGTCGCCAATCCCGCCGACAGGATGATCTATCTGTACAGGGAAGGGATGGCGGCGCCGGCGGGCGGCTTCAGCACTTACGGTAAAGCGCCGCGCGCCGTGCTCGTCGTCGATCGCGGCTTGCGCGAAGACAGCCGCG
>JAQGNC010000441.1 GCA_028292065.1 Betaproteobacteria bacterium | reverse complement strand
ACTCGGGGCGATTCGCGTACCAGTTTTCCCAATCACGGACGAGATCGTTGTCGAGCGGCGCCATCGCGAAACCGCCGCGAACTCGCGTCCAGACGCTCGCCGGCGGCGCGTCGTCGGCCGCCGGCGCGCTCGCGCTCAGCGGCGCGACTGGATCAACGGTCGCTGCAGCGGCGGCAGACGGCGGTTGCAACGGCGTTTTGCGGGCGATGGCGGGTGCGGAACGAGGCGCAGGCGCCGCGGGTGCGGCGGTCTGCGGTGCGGCGGGGACGACGCTGTCCGGCGGCGGGGTGGAGGTGCGCGGGGCGCTGACTTGCGCGACGCCCTGCGATTCGCCCAGGAGGTTCTCGCCAGGCGTGTTCGGAAGCTGTGCGCAGGCGGATGTCAGCAGCAACACGGCCGGAAGTATCGTTTTTGAATGCATGTAGCCCTTCCCGCACAAAGTGCCCGCATGGTAACTGCCGGCCGGCGTTGGAGTCAATAATCGAAAATGCTTAAAAATCAGGCAGTAGCGTGCTTTAAGCAAACCCCAATAATGCGGCCTGCAAAGCTTTGGCGGTGCCTCGAGGAGGACTGCTTTTTACGCGGTGTTCCCGCGTTTGGCGCCGGCGCCCGCGGCGCGCTGTCCACCCGGCGTGAAGCTTTTCCCGGGCGATTGACGTGGTTGTCGACTACATCATCGCCTTTTGGTGTCAGTAGTTGTTCTTCCACTCGCGGATCGCGGCGAGCACGTCGACCGGACCCTCGAGCGCCCTGCCGGCGTATGTGCTCGCCGCAGCGACGACCTGCGGCTCGGTGACGCGCAGGAACGGGTTGGTCGCTTTCTCCTGGCCGATGTCGGTCGGCAGGGTGGGCAGATCGCGCTCGCGCTGCGCCGCTGCGCGCTGCTCGAGCGCGAGCAGCGCGGCGTTGTCCGGCTCGAGCGCTTTGGCGAAACGGATGTTGGACAGCGTGTACTCGTGGCCGCAATAGACCCGCGTGTCGTCGGCAAGCTGTGCGAGCCGCGAGAGCGATTCGTGCATCTGCCGCGGCGTGCCTTCGAACAGGCGTCCGCAACCGACGGCGAACAGGGTGTCGCCGCAAAACAGCATGCCGTCGCCCGAAAACGAGAGGTGGCTGCGCGTGTGCCCGGGAATTTCCATCACGTCGAGCGCGACGTCGAAGTGCGGCAGCGTGACGCGATCACCGTCGCCGACGCGGCGCGTGACGTCGGGAATGCGATCGTCGTGCGGCCCGAAAACGGGGACTTTCCACCGGCTGAGCAGGCGTGCGTTGCCGCCGACGTGGTCCGCGTGGTGATGGGTGTTGACGATCGCGACGAGCTCCAGGCCTTCGCGCTCCAGATAATCGATGACCGGCTGCGCGTCGCCGGGGTCGACGACTGCCGCGCGCGACTCGTCGCGCAGGGTCCAGATGTAGTTGTCGCTGAAAGCGCGAACGGGAACGACTTCATATGCGCTCATCAAGAGGGCCCCGGTGTGATGAGCCGCCATTGTAAAGACGTACGCGCGTCGTGGCGCGGCGTGAGGCGAGCCGATAAACTTGCGGCATGTCGGAACCCCCAAGCGCAAACAGCGTCGCCGAGTGGATGGAGACGCCGCTCGGGCGCCATCTGCTCGAACGCGAGCACAAGTATTTCGACGACGCGGTCGCGGACATCTTCGGATACAACGCTTTCCAGCTCGGCATGCCCGAGCTCGACCTGTTGCGCGCAAGCCGCATCCCGCTGCGCTGCCGCGTCGGCGCTTACGCGCCGGTCGCGATTCGCGCCGACTTTCGCGACCTGCCGGTGGCGAGCAACAGCGCGGACCTCGTGCTCCTGCCGCACGTGCTCGAGTTCTCCGAGCATCCGCACCAGATCCTGCGCGAAGTCGAGCGCGTGCTCATGCCGGAAGCGCAGGTCGTCCTGTCGGGCTTCAACCCGTGGAGCCTGTGGGGCTGGCGGCGGGCTTTTCATCGCGGCGACGATTTTCCGTGGCGCGGCCGGTTCATACCGCTGGTGCGCGTGAAGGACTGGCTCGCGCTGCTCGGTTTCGAGATCGTCGGCGGCCAGATGGCGTGTTACGCGCCGCCGTCGCGCCAGCAGAAATGGCTCGAGCGCTTCAGCTTCATGGAAGCCGCAGGCGAGCGCTGGTGGCCGATCGGTGGCGGGGTGTATTTCCTGCACGCGGTCAAGAAGGTGCGCGGCATGCGGTTGATTATGCCAAAATGGAGTGATCGGCTGGCGCCGGCAAAACGCCTCGCGGCATCGGCGCAACGAGTCGGAGCAAAGGAAAGCGCGGAAGAAGCGCTGACGCTCCGGGCGGGCAAGCAGTAAAGCACGCCGCAGACTTCCATCAACGCAATACGACGCAGAAATTCCGAATGGCACCTGAATCCGGCTCTATAAACACGTCTGCCGCGCACAAGGACGCGCTTGTAGCGAAGCTGAACGAGCGCACCGCGCGTATCGGCATCATCGGCCTGGGTTACGTCGGGTTGCCCCTGATGCTGCGATTTGCGGAGCTCGGCTACCACGTGACCGGCTTCGACATCGACGAGCGCAAGGTCTCGCGGCTGAATAAAGGCGAGAGCTACATCGAGCGCATCGCGAATGAGACCATCGCGCGCGCGGTGAAGAGCGGATTCGAAGCGACGACCGACTTCGCCCGCTGTTCCGAAGTCGAGGCGCTCATCATCTGCGTGCCCACCCCGCTGAACAAGTTCCGCGAGCCGGACCTGAGCTTCGTCGTCGACACGACCGAGGCGCTCGTGCCGCACCTGCGCCCCGGCCAGGTCGTCTCGCTCGAGAGCACGACCTATCCCGGAACGACCGAAGAAGAGCTGCGCCCGCGGATCGAAGCCCGCGGACTGACCGTGGGACTCGACGTGTTCCTCGTGTTCTCTCCCGAGCGCGAAGATCCTTCGAATCCGGATTTCGAGACCCGCACGATCCCCAAGGTGTGCGGAGGCACCACGCCGGCGTGTCTCGAAGTCGGCCTCGCGCTCTACGGCCAGGCGATCGACAGGGTCGTGCCGGTGAGCTCCACGCAGGCTGCCGAGATGACCAAGCTCCTCGAGAACATCCATCGCGCGGTGAACATCGGCCTCGCGAACGAGATGAAGGTCATCTGCGACAAGATGGGCATCGACGTCTACGAAGTGATCCGCGCGGCGGCGACCAAACCTTTCGGATTCGTTCCGTATTATCCCGGCCCGGGGCTGGGCGGGCACTGCATCCCGATCGATCCGTTTTACCTGACCTGGAAAGCGCGCGAATACGGCGTGCACACCCGCTTCATCGAGCTCGCCGGCGAGATCAACAGTGCGATGCCCAAGTGGGTCATCGCCAAAGTCGCCGACGCGCTGAACGACCGCGGCAAGGCGATGCGAGGCAGCCGCGTGCTCGTGCTCGGGGTCGCGTACAAGAAAAACGTCGACGACCCGCGCGAGTCGCCATGCATCGAGCTGATGGAGCTGCTGCAGGAAAAAGGCGCGCAGATCGCCTACGCCGATCCGCACATCCCGGTGTTCCCGCGGATGCGCGAGCATTACTTCGACCTCAAAAGCGTCGAGCTCACCCCCGGGTCGCTCGAATCGTTCGATTGCGTAATCGTCGGCACCAACCACGATCTCTTCGATTACGCGCTCATCAAGAAGCACTCGAAGCTCATCGTCGACACCCGCGGGGTGTACCTCGAAGCGGCCCCCAACGTGGTCAAGGCCTGATCCTCGGCCGCCGCGGCGCGGCTCAGGCCGCGCCGCTCACTTCGCGTTTCGAGCTCGAGCCCTTTTCTCAATTCCCGCGCTGCGCGCGACGCAGCCGTTTGCCCGTGAGCCTGCAGTGACGGACGACATCATCGACATCTACACCGACGGCGCGTGCAAGGGCAATCCGGGCGTCGGCGGCTGGGGCGCGCTGCTGCGCGCCGGCGGAAAAACGCGCGAGCTCCACGGCGGCGAAGCCCATACGACCAATAACCGCATGGAGCTCCTCGCGGTCATCCGCGCGCTCGAAGCGCTCACGCGCCCGGGCCGTGCGCGCGTGCACACCGATTCGCAATACGTCCAGCTGGGCATCAGCAAGTGGATCCACGGCTGGAAGAAAAACGGCTGGCGCACCGCGGACAAAAAGCCGGTGAAGAATGCGGAGCTCTGGCGCGAGCTCGACGCGCTTGCGGCGCTCCACGAGCTCGAGTGGGTATGGGTCAAAGGACACGCCGGCCACGAGGGGAACGAGCGCGCCGATGCGCTCGCGAATCTCGGCGCCGCGTCGGTGCCTCGCGCTTGATGCGCGTAAGCCCGTGCGCCGCGCCGGGCGTCGGGAACTGTGTCTCGAACCAGGTGTCACCGCGCTCGCATTTCGCGGCCGGAATGGGCAAAATTCTCCGGCACCCCGATAAAAGAGAAAAGAATCATGCGGCAGATCATTCTGGATACCGAGACGACCGGCCTCGACCCGGCATCGGGTCACCGGATCATCGAAATCGCCGGCGTCGAGATCAGCAACCGGCGCCTGACCGGCAACCATTTCCACCGCTACGTCAATCCTCAGCGCGCGAGCGACGACGCCGCGCTGCAGATCCACGGGCTGACTTCGGAGTTCCTCGGCGACAAGCCGCGGTTTGCCGAGATCGCGCAGGATTTTCTGGACTTCGTGCGAGGCGCCGAGCTCGTCATCCACAACGCGGCGTTCGACGTCGGGTTCATCAACCACGAGCTCAGCCTGCTCGGCCTGCCGCCTGTCCATACCTGCTGCGCGCACGTGGTCGACACTTTGAAAATGGCCCGCGAGAGGCACCCCGGCAAACGCAACGGCCTGGATTCGCTGTGCGAGCGCTACTACGTCGACAATTCGGCGCGCACGCTGCACGGCGCGCTCCTCGACGCGCAGCTGCTCGCCGAGGTCTACCTGGCGATGACGCGCGGCCAGGAAAGCCTGGTCATCGAAGTCGAGCCGGTGCACCCCGGCGCGATTGCCGCGGCCGGGGCCGGCGTCGCTCACGTCCTGACCGTGCTCAGGGCGCCCGCGGAAGACTTTGACGCGCACCAGCAATATCTTGAAGAGATCGACAAAGCGAGCGGCGGCAAGTGCATCTGGCGCGGCTTGCGCGAAGGCGCGCTGCTCGAGGCTTGAGTCCGGGCTCGAGCGGCGCGCAGCCGGGACAGCCAGGCGTCCCGGCGGGCGGCGATCCGAACGTAAGGGTGTGCAACTGCTAAGATCGCGGCCGGGAAGCGGCGTCGCTTCCAGCCGCTTGTAATATAATCGGGCGCCCGTAAGCGAGGCGTTGCACCATTATGCGGCAGTGCCGGTCATGCCGCCTCGTTGCCGCAGCGCCTGATGACGCTGTTCCGATGGTCCGTCCATTCCGATGGTATTCAGCACCTATATGCGCATGACGTCCTTGTTCCGGCTGTCGCGGCTCGCGATTTTGATCGTGTCGTGTGCGGCCTTCGCCGCCTACGCACAAAGCTCGTGCGGCCCGAACGGCTACAACGAGCTGGGGCTGCGATGCGACCCCGGCGCGGGCGCGGGCGCGCAGCAGCAGCAGCAGCGCGGAGCCGACGCCGCCAGCCCGGGGCAGACGCAACAGCTGCCGGTCATCTCGAATCGTCCGGGCGGCGTCGGCCGACCGGGGCAGCCCGGCGACATGCAGTATCCCCAATACCCGCAGCGCTCCGAGCCCGGCGCGTCCGAGCGTGAGCCGCGCGACCTGCGCCCGCGCGCGCCCGCCGAGCGCAACGACTTCGAGAGCTTCGTGCTCCAGTCGCTCGGCCGCGAGCTGCCGATGTTCGGCTACAACCTGTTCCAGGGCGTGCCGACGACGTTCGCGCCGCTCGAATCGGTGCCCGTCACCTCCGACTATGTGATCGGCCCCGGCGACGAGATTCTGCTGCGGGCATGGGGCGCGGTGGACATCGATTACCGGGCGGTCGTCGACCGCAACGGCTCGATCAGCATTCCGCGCATCGGCAGCGTTGCAGTGTCGGGCATTCGCTACCAGGACCTGCAGCCGTTGCTGAAGAACGCGATCGGCCGGGTATTCCGGAACTTCGATCTAAACGTGACGATGGGTCAGCTGCGCTCGATGCAGATCCTGGTCGTCGGACACGCGATGCGGCCGGGCACGTATACCGTGAGCTCGCTCAGCACCCTGGTCAACGCGCTGTTCGCGTCGGGCGGGCCGACAGTCAAGGGGTCGCTCCGCGGCATACAACTGAAGCGCCGCGACAAGCTCGTCACCGAGTTCGACGTCTACGATCTGCTGCTCCGCGGCGACAAGTCCAAGGACGTCTCGCTGCTGCCGGGCGACGTCATCTACATCCCGCCGATCGGGCCGCTCGCGGCCGTCGCCGGAAGCGTGAACAACCCGGCAATATACGAGCTCAAGGGGGAGCGGTCCCTCGCGCAGTTGCTCGAGCTCGCCGGTGGGCTCGCGACGACGGCCGACGGCCAGAAGGTCAGCGTCGAGCGTATCGTGCAGCGCAAGTCGCGCACGGTCGAAGAGTTCACCCTCGACCAGGAGGGCATGGCGCATGCCGTGCGCGACGGCGATCTCGTCACGGTGCTGCAGCTCTCGCCACGCTTCGACAACACCGTCACGGTCCGCGGCAACGTGGCGGTTCCGGCGCGCCATCCGTGGCGCGCGGGGCTGCGCGTGCGCGACGTCGTTCCCGACAAGGAATCGCTGATCGTTCCCGATTACTGGATCAAGCGCAACCTGATCGTGCGGCCGGACGTCACCGGCAGGCAGAGCTATGGCTTGCGCGGCGAGCTCGTGCCAGACCTGCGCCAGTCAGGGCGCGACTCGATGGGCGGCGACAACGGCCGGAACGCAGCCGGCGACGACCGGCAGGCAGGCGCCGCGCGACCCGACGGCCAGCGCCAGCGCAACGCGCCGGGACAGGAGCGTGGTGACGCCGCCGGACAGCAGCTGCGCACCGAGATCAAGCAGCACCTGCCCGAGGTCAACTGGGATTACGCCGTCATCGAGCGCCTGAATCGCAACGACCTCACCACCCAGCTCATCCCGTTCAACCTGGGCCGCGCCATCCTCGAAGGCGATCCGCAGAACAACGTCGTGCTCGAACCCGGCGATGTCATCACGGTGTTCTCGAAAGTGGACATACAGGTGCCGGTCGCGAAGCAGACCAAGTTCGTGCGGCTCGAAGGCGAAATCGCCACGCCGGGCGTGTACCAGGTCCTGCCCGGCGAGACCCTGCGCCAGCTGCTGGTGCGCGTGGGCGGCTTCACCCGCAATGCGTACCTTTACGGATCCGAGCTGACTCGCGAATCGGTGCGCCTGCAGCAGCAGAAGCGCCTGAGCGAATCCCTCGACCGTTTCGCCCAGGAAGTGGAAAGAAACGCGGCGAGCCAAGCCAACAAGTCGCTGGACCCGACCGACGCGCCGCGGGCGCTGGCGCAGGCCGAAGCCCAGCGGCGCCTGCTCGAGCGCCTGCGCGAGCTTCGCGCGAGCGGCCGCATCGTGCTGGAGATGAAGCCGGACGCGCAGCTTCAGAGCGTCCCCGAAATCGCGCTCGAAGACGGCGACCGCTTCCTCGTGCCGGCGCGGCCCTCGACGGTGAGCGTGGTCGGCGCGGTGTATAACCAGAACACGTTCGTCCACGACCAGCAAAAGCGCCTCGGCGAATATCTCGGCCAGGCAGGCGGCGCCACCCGCGACGCCGATTCGGCGCGGGTCTACGTGGTCCGTGCGGATGGAACCGTGACGGCGCGGGCACAGGGCGGGTTCTTCACGACCTTCTCCGGCGAGCGGCTCAACCCCGGCGATACGGTGGTCGTGCCCGAGACTCTCGATCGCTTCAACTGGACTCGCGAGCTCAAGGACTGGTCGCAGATCTTCTATCAGTTCGCGCTCGGTGTTGCGGGCCTGAAAGTGCTCCAGGGCCTCTAACTCTAACCGCCGCTTGCCCCATGCGACCTCGCTCGAGCCCCGGCGCACGCCGCGGGCCCGCACCCACTGATTGCGACCAAAATGTCCGAACTCCCCACAGCCCGTTACGAGCCCGCCAGCGCGCGCGCCGAGCCGCACGAGTACGCACCGATCGCGGAGGAGCGCGACGACAAGCTGAGCTTTCTCGATCTGCTGATCGTGATCGCGAAGCACAAGACGGTCGTTATCGCCGCGCCCCTGCTGTTCGCGGTGATCACGGCATTGCTCAGCCTGCTGTTGCCCAATCAGTACACCAGCAGCACCAAGATATTGCCCCCTCAGCAGAGCCAGTCGGGCGCCTCGGCCATGCTCTCGCAGCTCGGCAGTGTCGCAGGACTGGTGGGCGGCGCCGGCGGGCTGAAGAATCCAAGTGATCTGTACGTCGGCATGCTCAAGAGCCGTACCGTAGGCGACAACATCGTCGAGCGTTTCGGCCTCGCGCAGCGCTTCGGGACCCGCTACCGCTCGGCTG
>JAQGNC010000429.1 GCA_028292065.1 Betaproteobacteria bacterium | reverse complement strand
CCGCTGCATCATCCGCAAGCATCGTGATCACGACGTCGGCATCGAGCACGCCGGCAGGCGTTGCCGCCACGCTCGCACCGCACGCCCTCAGCGCTTCGGCAGGACCGGCGCTGCGGTTCCAGACCTCGAGCTGGTGTCCCTGTTCGACGAGCCTCGTCGCCATTCCCCGGCCCATCTGTCCGAGCCCGATGAATCCGATTTTCATTTCACGTCTCCATTGCAGAACCGTTGTCCGCCGTGCCACCATCCACGCGGGAGGAGCGCCCGTGAACAGACACGTAACCGGTCTTGCTGCTGCTTGCCTGTTGTTCTGTCTGAGCCCGCATTCGATCACCGAAGCGCCTGCTCAATCCTACCCGACCCGGCCGGTGCGCATCGTCATACCGTGGCCGGCGGGCGGAATCACCGACGTGATCGGGCGCGCGGTGAGTCTCCATCTCATGGAGACCCTGCAGCAGCCGATGATCATCGACAATCGGCCGGGTGCCGCGGGAACGCTGGGGGCGGGGATCGTCGCCAAAGCCGGCGCCGACGGCTACACGCTCCTCATGCACGACGTGGCGAGCCACTGCATCGCGGCGTCGCTCTACCCGAAGCTCCCCTACGACACCCTGAAAGACTTCGAGCCGATCGCACTGGTGGCGGGCTCGCCGATGGTGCTCGTCGCGCACCCGTCGCTCAACGTGCGCACCGTGCCGCAGCTCATCGCGCTCGCAAAGTCCAGACCCAGGCAGATCAACTACGCGTCCTCGGGCGCCGGGTCGATCACGCACCTGGGCATGGTGCGTCTCGAGCGCATGGGCGGCTTCGAGATCACCCAGGTTCCTTTCAAAGGCAGCGTGCCTGCGGCGTCTTCGGTGATCAGCGGCGAGACTTCGGTTTCGCTCTCGACGCTGCCGGCGTCGCTGCCGCATGCGAAGACCGGGCGCCTCGTGCTGCTCGCTGTATCTTTTCCGAGACGCTCGCCGCAGATTCCCGACGTGCCGACGATCGCAGAGACGCTCAGCGGTTACGACCTCGGCCTGTACTCGGGCCTGTGGGCGCCCAGAGGCACCCCGCGCGCCATCGTCAAACGCCTGCACGCCGAGACCCTCGCTGCGCTCGAGCAGCCGAAAGTCAAAGAGATGCTCGCCAATGTCTCGGCGGTGCCTGGAACGATGACACCTGAGCAGTTCACCGCGTACCTGGCGAAAGACACGCGCGACTGGGGTGAAGTGGTGAAGGCGTCGGGCGTCAAGGCCGACTGAGCGCGGTCAGTGGCGCGACCGCGGCAATAATGCGCACCAGGTAAATCCCGTCATTGTGGCGAAGGCCACAATCCATTTTGACGTCAAGGTGGATGCCGGCCTACGCCGGCATGACGACTCCCGAGGAGGAAAGATGGATCTCGGCATCAAAGGCAGAGCGGCAATCGTCACCGGCGGCAGCCGCGGCATCGGCCGCGAGGCGGCGCGTCAGTTTCTCGAAGAAGGGGTACGCGTGATGATCTGCGGCCGCAACGCGGAGACGCTCGAGCGCACCCGGGACGAGCTCGCCAAGGCGACCGGCGGCGAAGTCCACGCGATGGTCGCCGACATGACGAAGCAGGACGACATCGGGCGGCTCGTCGCTGCGGCCACAGAGCGCTTCGGCAAGATCGACATCCTCGTCAACAACGCCGGGCAGATGTATTCGGGGCGCTTCGGCGTGATGACCGACGAAGGGCTCAAAGAGCAGCTCGAGACGAAGCTCTTCGGCTTTCTGCGCGCGATACGGCTCGTGCACCCGATCATGAAAGCGCAGCGCTGGGGCCGCATCGTCAACCTCATCGGCGGCGCGGGCAAGGAGCCCGACCCGTACATGTTCGGCAGCGGGATCACCAACAGCGGGCTGCTCAACATCACCAAGTCGCTGTCGACCGAGTTCGGCGAAGACAACGTGCTCGTCAACGCGGTGTGTCCCGGCTGGGTCGATACCAACCTGTGGCGCCGCAACGCGCAGGGTCTCGCGCAGGAGCTCGGCGCGCAGAGCGAGGAGGAAGCGAGGCGGCAGGCGGCGCGCAAGAACTCGCTCAACCGCTTCGGCAAACCCGAAGAGCTCGCGAACGCGATCGTGTTCCTGTGCTCGGAGCGCGCGAGCTACATCACCGGCGTGTCGCTCAACCTCGATGGCGGGAGATTGAAAGCGCTGTGGTAGGCGCCCCGCGGCTCGCAGCGGTTGCCGCGCTCGCGCTCCTCATCCACAGCGCGGCGGCGCAAAACTATCCCGCGCGTCCCATCCGCCTCGTCGTCGCGCAGTCGGTCGGCGGCAACGCCGACTTCGTCTCGCGCAATTACGCGCAGCGCCTCGCTGAGCGCTTCGGCAAACAGGTCGTCGTCGACAACCGCCCCGGCGCGACCGGCATCATCGCGACCGAAATCGTGGCGCGGGCGCTTCCCGACGGTTACACGCTCCTCGTCGCGCCGACGCAGCACGCGATCAACCCGGGCCTGCACGCGAAACTGCCATACGACCCGAAGAGCGATTTCGCGCCGATCTCGCTGCTCGGCATCAGCGCCGCGGTCGTCGTGGTCCACCTCCAGCTTCCCGTGCGC
>JAQGNC010000409.1 GCA_028292065.1 Betaproteobacteria bacterium | reverse complement strand
CTTTGCCGAACAATGAGATCCAGTCGAAATCCTTGACCGCATCGTACGGGAGCTTGCGAACGACCGCGGGATACAACGTGAACGCGGTCGAGGCCATGAGGATCGTGTATCCGTCTGGATTCGCTTTCGCGACGATGTCGGTCGCGATCATGCCTTCGGCGCCCGCACGGTTGTCCACCACGACCTGCCGGCCGAGGCGCTCGGCGAGCTGCCCGCCGATGTAGCGCGCCATGAGGTCGTTACTGCCGCCGGGCGCCTGCGGCACCATGACTCGGATCGGTTTCGAGGGGTAGCTCCGGCCGGCGCTGTCGGGGACAGTGCGTTGTGCTGCCTCGCCGGACGACGCGAGCATAACGAATGCGGCTGCGGCGATTGCGAGCGCTGTGGTCATTCGATCCTCCGCTGCGTGCTTCATGTGACGGCCCGCGGGCTTTTTAACCCCTCCCCTCACCCTGTCCCTCTCCCCGCTATCGCGGGGCGAGGGGACCGATCCTCTCATGACTGCGCTTAAAGCTCTTTTGGCGTTACTGCGCGAGCACTCGCGCGAGATCGAGCAGGTCGCAGTCGATCGGCTTGGTCCTTCCCGCGATCTCTGCGAGCGGCGTCGCGGCGACCGCGTTGGCGATCAGCCCCATCATCACACCGGCCGTGCCGGTTGCGAGCCGGTCTACGGCGGCAGCCCCCAGCCTGGTCGCGAGCACGCGATCGGCAGCCGTCGGCACGCCGCCGCGCACCACGTGGCCGAGCGTGGTGAGGCGCAGCCCGAAGCCGATCGCGGCGCGGTGCGCCTTGAAGTGATCCATCATCGCGCGCGCGCCGTGTTTCGCGCCTTCGGCGACGACGACGATCGCGTGAGTCTTGCCGCGGCGATAAGCCGCGCCGAGGCGCTCGACCACTTCGTGAGGCTCGACTTCGCGCTCCGGCGTGACGATCACTTCGGCGCCGCCGGCGATCCCCGTCATGAGCGCGATGTAGCCGCAGTTGCGGCCCATCGTCTCGACGAGGAATGCGCGCTGGTGGGACGAGCCTGTGGTTCGCAGGCGGTCGATCGCCTCCAACGTGACGTTGACCGCGGTGTCGACTCCGATCGTCACGTCGGTGCCAACGAGGTCGTTGTCGATCGTCGAGGAGACCCCGACGACCGGAAAGCCCGCCTGTTGCAACCGATGCGAGCCGCTTTGCGAGCCGTTGCCGCCGATGACGATCAGCGCGTCGATGCGGCGGGCGCGCAGGTTCGAAAGCGCCTGGTCGACGCCCGCATCCTGCTGGAACTCGGGCGAGCGCGCGCTGCCGAGCACCGTGCCGCCGCGCTGGATGATGCCGCCGACGTCGCGTGCGTGCAGCACGTTCATCGTGTCACTGAGCAGCCCGGCGTAGCCGTTGTGGATACCGTAGACCTCCCAGCCTCGCGCGAGCGCGCTGCGAGTCGCCGCGCGCACCGCTGCGTTCATTCCCGGCGCGTCACCGCCGCTCGTCAGTATTGCTATTCGTTGCATTGTTTCGCTTCGTAAGTGGATGTTGCGATTATCGCGCGGATGCCCACGGCAACGCGTCATCGCGAGGCGCCGCGGGCGCCGTGGCGATCTCGTGGCGCACGTAACCGCTGCGAGCGCCTCGCGATTGCGTAGCCTGCCCTGAGCGTGGTCGAAGGGTCACAGCGCTCCTCGCAATGACAGTGTGTGCGTCGTTCTTCGCGGTCGCTAGGGGATGATAGGCAGCAGCAGATAAGACTCGTGCGCGCCGCCCGAATGCAGTGTGACGCGTCCGCCGTAGAGGTCGGCGGGGCGATTGGCCGGATCGTTGTGGGTCATGCCGCCGGTGCCACGCGTGCCGTAGTGGAAAGTCTTTGCGAAATCGGACAGCTCGCCTTCGTATTCGTAGTCCTTGCCGCGCACCGTGAGCGCGATGCGCCAGCCCTTCGGCACGACGATGCAGCTCGTCACGATCTCGACCTGGCACTCGTGGACTTCGCCCGGTGTCAGCGGCTCGGCGCGGTCGTGGGGATGATACGGCCGATACGGCGTGCTTCGCTGCGGATCGAGGCGCCGATGCGAAGCTCTCAGCCAGCCGTTGGCGATCGGCGTGTTCGGGTCGGTCGAGCCCATGAAAGTGAGCTCTTTGCCTTGCGCGTCGAAGACGCGAAGGATGACGAAGAGGTCTGCGTCAGCGGTAGACGAGGAGATGAAAAGCCGCGCCGCGATCGGGCCGGTGATCTCGGTCTCCTGCTCGAGCGGCGGCGTCGAGAAGGTCAGGCCTTGCCCCATCGCTTCGTAATCGACCGCGCGGCTCTCCGGCAGCGGCGCGTGCGCGAGCGCCATGCCGGCAGTGTCGAGATAGAGCTTGGTCCACTGCGTGCGTGCGAGCGGCCACTCGTTCTCGTGCCGCAGCTCGAACTTCTCCCCCGGCTTGCGGATGTTGAGCTGCACCGCAGGCTGCTGGTCCCAGCCGTTGTCGACGCCTTTGAGGAAATGATCGAAGAAGCGCTTCTGGAGGTCGACGCCGTAGCCGCTCGAGAACATCGACCAGTGCGAGTCGCCGTGGACCTCGAGCCATTTCGGCGTGTCGGCGGGGGTCTCGGTAAAGCCGTTGAAGTTGCCGCGAGGATGGATGCCCTGGCCGCCCCAGTTCGCGCAGGTGAGCAGCGGCGTGCGCACGAGCGAGAGGTCGGCCGAGCGTGAGCGATGCCACTCGTCGTCGAAAGGATGTTTCCTGAGCGCTTCGAAAGCGTCGACGCGGTTCTTCGCCATCTCCTCTTCGCTCAGGGTGACCGGGCCCGCGACCGATTCGCCGGTGTTCGGGTTTTTCCTCGCGTGCTCGCCGCGGCCGTACTGGATGTTGACGACCTGGTGCTTCGCCCACAGTTTCTGGAACTCGCAGAGGATGCCGCCGTGGTAGCCGGAGTCGCGATAGCGATCGTTCTGCCCCTCCCACGGGATGATCGCCGCGAGATGAGGCGGATGCATGCCCGCCACGCGCCACTGGTTGCTCGCGTAATACGAGATGCCGAGCATGCCCACTTTGCCGTTGCTCCAGGCTTGCGTGCCCGCCCATTCGATGCACTGGTAGAGGTCCTCGATCTCGCGGGGTGAGCCGGGGTCCATGAAGCCGGGCGTCCAGCCCGCCCCGCGCGAGTCGACTCGCACGACCGCGTAGCCGTGCGGAACCCACAGCTCGGGGTCGGTCGTCTCCCAGTTCTGGTATTTGTTCGACGACATCGTGAGGATCTCGGGATGGTCGGCGACCATCTTTTCCCACTGCTTCGGGTAACCCTCCTGGTACGCGACGCCTTTGCCGTAGATGCCGTAAGTGAGGATCACGGGGCACGGGCCGTCTTCCACCGGCCGGTACACGTCCGCTCGCGCGATGAGGCCGTCGTCCATCGCGATCGGCTGGTGCCAGGTGATCCGCATGCCGTCGCGGACTTCGGTGCGTGCGTGGGGGTCGGTTGCCATGGGTGCTCCTCCTTGGATTTATGTACGTGCGCCACGAGATCGCCGCGTCGCGCTACCGCGGCTCCTCGCGATGACAAGCGCGGTGTCATTGCGAGGAGCGGTAGCGACGAAGCAATCGCGGCGCTCGCGCGTTTACTGCGGCTGGAAATTGATCGCCTTGATGAGCTTGCCGTATTTTTCGTAATCGCTCTTCAGCGTCTGCGCGAACTGCTCGGGCGATTCGGAAATAACGGTGAGGCCGATCGCCTCGAGCTTCTCCTTCACGTCGGGGGATGTCATCGCGCGGTTGATCTCGCGATTGAGGAGATCGACGATCGGCTTGGGTGTGCGCGCCGGCGCGAGATAACCGAACCAGCCTCGCGAATCGTAGCCCGGCAGCACTTCTGCGATCGCGGGCGTGTCCGGGTATTGCTCCTGCCGTGTGGGGCTGGTCACCGCGATCAGGCGGATCTTGCCGGACTTGATGAAAGGCGTGAGCGAGCCGATGCCGAGGATCGTCGCGTCGACGCGCCCGCTCATGAGCTCGGTCATGATCTGCCCGCTACCCTTGTAAGGCACGTGCAGGTACTCGAAACCCGCCATCGTGCGCATCATCTCGAGCGACATGTGCGGAAAACCGCCTTCGCCGTTCGACGCGAAAGTCAATTTGGCGGGATTGGCTTTGCCGTAAGCAACCAGCTCCTTCACCGACTTGAAAGGCGCGCTCGGGCTCGCCACCAGCGCGAGGAAATTCCGCGTCGAGTTGGCCACCGGCGCGAAATCGCTGAGCGGGCGATAGGGCAGCTTCTTGTAAGTGTGAGGCTGCACGACCAGGTTGCCGCCCTGGCCGCCGACCAGCGTGTAGCCGTCAGGCGCCGCGCGCGCCCCGAGCTCGAGACCGAGCTGGCCCGCCGCGCCGACGCGGTTATCGACGACGATGCCCTGGCCGAGACGCTCGAGGAGCTTGGGCGCGATCAGCCGCGACATCGTGTCGAGCGAATCGCCCGGCGGAAACGGAATGATGATGCGTATCGGTTTGTTCGGATATTGCTGTGCGTGTAGCGTCGGGACGATCGCCGCGATGAGGGCAAAGAGAGGCAGGGACACCAGGCGTTGCATGGACAACTCCCGACGCAGGCGACACGGTCATTCTGCCACGAGTGTCACCGTTGCGCGGCTGACCTATCGTGTGCGCCGAGCGGTCTTGGCCGCCCGAAAGTCGGCCGTGATGTCGGCTTCGATGCGCGCTTTCACCTCCTCGGCGACGGCAGTGGCCTGGAGAAGCTCCAGCAGACGCTCCCGGCGCGTGTAGCCGCGGCGCGCGAGCTCGCGAGTGAACTGGAGATCCTTCTCGCGTCGAGCGACGTATTTCGAAATCGCGAGGTCGTGCGGCTCCAGGCATTCGCCGATGATCTCCCCGGTGTCGCTCGCGTGAAGATTGACGAGCCGGCCCTTCCAGCCTTTCGGCAGCGTCGCGGTGCTTTCATCGACGGGATCGGCGTAGTAGCCATACGTCTCGTGGAAAGGGGAGTCCTGTCCGATCCCGTTCAGCCAGCCAGTGCGGTCGGCGTTCTTCCCTGCGATCAGGTCGACCTCGACGGACATGACGATCTCGTCGGGGACGTCGGGGAATTTGCCGGGCAGTGCCTGGCTACCGACGATGATGAATCGTTTCTCGCCGGTTATCTTCCCGGCCGCGCGCAGGACGTGCTCAACGTGTCGCTTCTTCATTGAGGCGCTCCACGTGCTCGCGGGGCAGCAGTCCTACATAAGGCGCCGACTGCCGCAACCGCACGGAGTTCTCGTCGCGCCCGAGCATGACGGCGAAGAGCCTGCCGTCGTCCGCGCTCTCCAGAATGTCCTTCCATTCGTCGTAAGCCGAAGCCCATACCCCGTTGCTTTGCCAGCGGTGCAGATTCGCGAGGCCTTGCGCGCGGATTTGCTGCGGCGGGCATTGAGAGGCCACGGCCGCCGCGAGCTTGCGCTTGAGCTCGTCGAGCGCCTCGTGCGCGGACAGTGCGGCAGGCGGACGAATTCCTTCATTCGAGACGACCAGGTGATCGCCTTCGCCGACCTGCCACCGGTCGAGGACGGTTTTCGGAATGATGATGCCGACCGAGTTGCCGATCCTGCGGAGCGCGAGCTTCATTCCGGGATCATAACGCGTTATAACTTGGGCGCGGCGCCGGTCTTCCGCCCGGCGGTCCTTACCGCGCGCACGCCTTGTCGCGCAGCCACGTTTGCGCGTCGGCGAGGTTGTTCGTCGGAGCTTCGGCGATGCACGTGCAGATCGTGTTGTCGCTGACGAGCCCCAGGGCGGCAAAGCGGTCCTGCACCAGGGACTTCACTTCCGCGCCGGGCACGCGCAACGACACGGTCGAGCCGACGAGTGCGCTCGGGCCGGCCACGACGCTCGCGACGATATCGGTCGCGTCGGGAAGCGAATCCGCGAAAGACGGCGACGCCCCGATGCCGAGGAAGCCTTTCGATGCTTTCGAGATGCTGCGCACCTGCACCAGGAGCTTCGTCTCCACCGGGCGTCCGGCGGGCCATTCCCATTTTAATGCGGGTACTTTCGATCCCATGGCGAAAGAGCCTCCTGTAACGATTGTGATCACGAACACGGCCAGCGCAACCGTTGCGACGAGCCGCGGCCTGCGCGTGCGGAGGGTCTCGTTCATGGCGTATCGATCATCATCATGTATCCGGAGCCGAACGCGGAAAAGCCCACGTATCCGCTGGCCACCGACACCTTGCCGGCTTTTTCGGTGCAGAGTTGAAGGTAGATGTTGTTCGGCGTATCAAGGCCGGGTATGCCTCCGGCGAGGATACCCGCCTTCTGGAAAGCCTGCGATGCGTGACTCGAGCAGTTCCAGCCGAGTATCTGGAAAGAACCCGGATCCGCGGCCATATCCGCCCACGCCTTGTCGAAAGCTTTTGCTTCGGCGGCGGATACCTGGATGAAAAGGACCGTCGATACCACCCCTGAGCCCTTCGCGATCGACGCGTCGACATACGGCGCGCGCTTGCGCGACAGCGCGGCGAAGTCGTAAACCACGCCGGTGAGCCCCATCCCGCTCGACCCCGACGAGTTCGCGCTTTTCTTGCTCGATGCCCCGCTGCCGGACGATCCGCCGCCGCTGCTGCCGGTATTGCCTTCGCCGAAGAAGCCAACCGGCGCGCCGTTCGACAGCACGCAGTCCGCGTGTTGCTGCATCAGGTCGGGCTCGTGTGCGTGCGATGTCTTTCCCCGCACGATGAGCGCGACACGATCCCCTGAGAACACGTAAGTGGCCGAAGTCATCGAGGAGCTCCGCTGGTGGTAGTCATATCGAATGCACCCGTCCCCGGGCTGCATCTCGCCGCGGTCCATAGCGTGCGCTCGAGGAATGTAGTGCGAAAGGAGCGGCGCAAGCGATACGTCGTTTGGTCTAGTGGGCGAGTATGCCGTTTCACACCGACTGACCGCCGGCATCCAGGGCAAAGCCTGCGATGCTGCGTCCCCGGCACGCACCTTGCGTCGGTGCGGATGACATGGATGCTTTTTCAATGGTCGTGGCAGCGCTGTTGCTGCTGGCAGCGGCGGCTTACGCGCAGTCGAGGATTGCGCGCTACACCCGCAGCCCCGGCAGCGCGGCGACGATGCGGGCGCTACTGGCTGCAATCGGCATTGCGCTCGGCTATATCGCCACCCGCTTCGCCGAGACGCCGTTCCTTGCGGTCCTGTCGTTCGCGATCGGATTCGGCCTCCCGCACGTGCCGGCTGCGTTCATTCTTTTCTTCAAACGGGAGAGCGGCGCCGGCAAGTCGTAACAATCCCCGCTTTCAGACGACTCTCGCATGCGAGGCGCATCAGCCGCGGCGCACCGCTGCTAGAATGACGCGCACCTGAATACCCTTGGGGTCACAAACACATGCGTCACGTGACGACGTTTCCGAAAGGGAACATGAGATGAGTCGCTACACGCGTGCTTTCCGGCCGTGTCTCGGGCAGCGGGTCGTGCACGTCGCACTCGCGCTCTGCAGTGCCTTCGTTGCGGCGCCGCTTGATGCAGCCAGCGATCTCGCCGAACTGAGCCTCGAGCAACTCAGCAACATCGTCGTCACTTCGGTCTCGCGCCGCGAAGAGCCGCTCGGCGCGGCGGCTGCGTCGATCTACGTCATCACCGGCGAAGACATACGGCGTTCGGGTGCGACGACGCTGCCGGAGGCGCTGCGTCTTGCGCCGAACCTGCAGGTCGCACGCGCCGACGCCGACCAGTACGCGATCAGCGCGCGCGGCTTCAACAACACGATCGCAAACCGGCTGCTCGTGCTGATCGACGGGCGCATCGTCTACAGCCCGCTGTTCTCCGGCGTGTTCTGGGAAGTGCAGGACGTCGTGCTCGAGGACGTGCTTCGCATCGAGGTGATCAGCGGCCCCGGCGGCACCCTGTGGGGCGCGAATGCGGTGAGCGGGGTGATCAACGTCATCACGCGCCCAGCCGCCGATACGCAAGGGTTGCTCGTCGCGGCCGGCGCCGGCAACCGGCAGCGCGGCGCCACCACGCGCTACGGCGGCACCTTCGGCGCCGACGGCCACTACCGCGTCTACGGGAAGCACTTCGATCTGGACAACACCCGGCGCGCCGACGGCGTGCCGACCGTCGACGGCGGATCGCGCGGGCAGGCGGGTTTTCGCGCCGACTGGGGCACGGCGCGGCGCGGCTACACGGTTCAGGGCGATGCGTACCGGACAGACATCGCGCAGCCGGTCGGCGGATCGCGGAATCTTGGCGGGGCGAACCTGCTGGCACGCTGGAGCGAATCGCGCGAGGACGGTTCCAGCGTGCAGGCGCAGGCCTATTACGACCGCGTCGAGCGCGATCAGCCGGGCGCGATCCGTGAAGAGCTCGACATCCTGAACGCGGAGTTCCAGCACGGTTTCGACGCGGCGAAATCCAATCGTGTGCTGTGGGGCGCGGGTTACCGCTATGCGCGCGACAGCATCGAAAACCTGTCGCCCGGGCTCGCGTTCATTCCGGGCTCGCGCAATCTGAGCTGGTACAACGTATTCGCGCAGGACGAGTGGCGTCTGCGAGAGAATCTCGCGCTGACGCTCGGCGCCAAGGTCGAGCACAACGATTACAGCGGCTACGAATGGCTGCCGAACGCGAGGCTCGCCTGGCGGCTCACGCCCGAGCGCCTGCTGTGGAGCGCGGTGTCGCGAGTCGCGCGTGCGCCTTCGCGCATCGATCGCGAGCTCTTCGTCCCGGCACGTCCGCCTTTTGCGCTCGCCGGCGGTCCCGATTTCAAATCCGAAGTGTCGAACGTGCTGGAGATCGGCTACCGCGCGCAGGAGACCCACGCGTTGTCGTATTCGGTCACCGCTTTTCGCCACCAGCATCAGCGCCTGCGCAGCATCGAGCTGCGCCCGGGCGGGTCGGTCCTCGAGAACCGGATGGAAGGCTCGACCACCGGCGTCGAGGCGTGGGGCACCTATCGCGTGACCGCGCGGTGGCGGCTCGACGCGGGCTGGGTCGAGCTGCGCCAGTCGCTGCGCCCTACGCCGGACAGCACGAGCACCGCGACCGCCGCCGGCCTGGGCAACGACCCCAACCGCTGGATCACGCTGCGCTCGGCGTTCGACGTGACGCCGCGTCACGAAATCGATGTCCTCGCGCGTTACGTGAGCGAGCTTCCCAACCCGCAGGTGCCCGCGTATACCGCGGTCGACGCGCGCTTCGGCTGGAACGTGTCGAAGGAGCTGCAGCTCTCGCTGCTGCTGCAGAATCTTTTCGACCGCAGCCATCCGGAATGGGGGCCTGTCGCCAATCGTGCCGAGTTCGGGCGCGGGGTCTTCCTGAAGGTGCTGTGGCGGCCGTGAAGCGCGCGCGCATCGGCGTGAGTCGCCGCGTCGCCGTCAGTGCGATGCGCGCGTGCGCGGGCGTTCTGCTCGCGCTGGTGTTCGCGCTGTACGCGTTCGGCATCCCCGACGCGAGAGCGCAGGCCGAGACCGACCGCGCGCTCGAGCAGCGCGTGAAAGCCGCTTTCCTGTATCGCTTCGCCGATTTCGTGGTGTGGCCGGAGAGCGCGTTCGCGAAGCCCGACTCGCCTCTGGTCATCGCGGTGGTGGGCGCGGACGGCGTCGCGGAACACTTGCGTACGCTCACCAGCGGCCGCACCGTCGGCGGCAGGCCGATCGAGATCAGACGCGTCGGCGCGTCGGACCCGGTTCCGGCGGCGCATATCCTGTTCATTTCGGGCAGCGACAGGACGCGCATGCGCGAGATCCTGCGCAGCGGTCCGCGCAATTCGCTGGTCGTGACCGAAGTCGACGGCGCGCTCGACCAGGGCAGTGTGATCAACTTCGTCATCGCCGAAGACCGGGTGCGCTTCGAAATCTCGCTCGAGTCCGCCGAGAAACGCGGCCTGCGCCTGAGCTCCCGGCTGCTCGCGGTCGCGCGCAGCGTTCGCGGGAACCCTTGATGCTGCGGCGCCTGCGGCAATCGGTCCGGCTCAAGCTCTTCGTGCTGATGCTCGCGACCACGCTCGTCGCGCTGGTCGTCGCGGTCGCCGCGCTGGTCGTGTACGACTCCGAGGACTATCACGATCGCCTCGTGACCGACCTGACCACCCAGGCGGACATCCTCGGGCGCTCGAGCGTCGCGGCGCTCGCATTCGACGATCAGGCCGCCGCGCGCGAGAACCTCGCGCTGCTGAAGGTGCGTCCTTCGATACGCGAGGCGGCGATCTATAACGACGCGGGCGTGCTGTTCGCCGCATACGCCGCCGAAGGCAACACCGAGCCGGCGGTTCCCGCGAAGCCCGCCTTCAACGGCTCGCGAGTGCAGGGCGACGACATCATCCTCTTCCACCGGATCGTCGAGAGCGGCCGCGAGCGCGGCACCGTGTACTTGCGCGCACGCTATGAGCTGACCAACCGCCTGCTCGATTACCTGCGCATCCTCGGCGCGGTGTCCGCGCTGAGCCTGCTGGCGGCGCTGCTGATCTCGGCGTTCCTGCAGCGGGGAATCACCCAGCCCATACTCGACGTGACCGACGTCGCGCACTCGGTGATGAAGACCCGCGATTTCTCGCGGCGCGCGCACCGCACCACCGAGGACGAGATCGGCTATCTCGTCGATGCGTTCAACAACATGCTCGCCGAGATCGGCAGGCGCTCCGAAGCGCTGCTCAAGGCCGACCGCATGAAAGACCAGTTCCTCGCGATGCTCGCGCACGAGCTGCGAAACCCGCTCGCGCCCATCAGCAATGGCCTGCATCTGCTCGAGGCGGCGGGAGCGAAACCGGAAGTCGCCGTGCAGGCGCGCGCGATGATGGCGCGCCAGGTGAAGCAGCTGGTGCGTCTCGTCGACGACCTGCTCGACGTCTCGCGCATCACCACCGGCAAGCTCACCCTGCGCACCGCGCCGGTGGAGCTGCACAGCGTCATCGACAACGCGGTGGAGATCGCGAAACCGGTGATCGATACGCGGCGCCACCAGCTCGACGTCGATTATCCCGAAGCGCCGCTGCACCTGCAGGGCGACGCGACGCGCCTTGCGCAGGTGTTCTCGAACCTGCTCAACAACGCGGCGAAGTACACGCCGCCGGGCGGCGCGATCAACCTGACCGCGGTCGTGGAAGGCGACTGGGTCGAAGTCAGCGTGGTCGACAACGGCATCGGCATGACGCCGACGACCGTCAATGAGATCTTCGAGATGTTCACCCAGGCGAACACCGCGATCGATCGCGAACAGTCGGGGCTGGGCGTCGGCCTCGCGCTCGCGCGCTATCTCGTCGAAGCGCACGGGGGTTCGATCGAAGCGACGAGCGCAGGCGTCGACCAGGGCAGCCGGTTCGTCGTGCGCCTGCCGCTCGCACGCGAAGGTCAGCCGAGGCCCGATGCGCCGGCTCCGGTCGAGCCGGCTGTCGCCAGCGGCCACCGCGTTCTCATCGTCGACGACAACCGCGATTTTGCCGCGAGTCTCGCGATGATCCTGCGCGACATGGGTAACGAGGTGCGAGTCGAATACGACGGGCTCGAAGGCCTGAGCGCGGCGGAAGCGTTCCAGCCGACGATCGCGTTTCTCGACATCGGCCTGCCCGGCATCAGCGGCTACGAGCTCGCGAAGCGCATGCGCGCCATCGGGCTCGACGAAGACAGCATCCTCGTGGCGGTGACCGGCTGGGGACAGAAAGACGACAAGGCGCGCTCGACCGCGGCGGGTTTCGACTATCACGTGGTCAAGCCGCTCGACCCGGCCGAGCTGCCGACGATCCTGCGGGCAGCCGCGGAGCACCGGGCGCGCCACCGCACCTGAAACCGGCGACAGTCCCCGATTCTTTTCAAATCGCGGACAGACTGCAATTTCCGCAGTGGAAATGGCGGGCTGTCCCCGTTTCACGATTTACCACCAAGGAGGGTCACGCATGGGCACGATCACACGCAAGCATTCGGATACACGGCTGTCGCGCGTCGTCACGCACAACGGCACCGCCTACCTCGCGGGCCTGACCGCCGACGATCGCCAGGCGCCGATGAAAAGCCAGACCGCGCAGGTGCTGAAGAAGATAGACGGCCTGCTCGAAGCGGCGGGGACGAACAAGTCGCGCCTGCTGACCGCGACCGTCTATATCTCGGACATGAGCCTCAAAGCGCAGATGGACGAGGCGTGGACCGCGTGGATCGACCCCGCGAACACGCCGGCGCGCGCGTGCGTGCAGGCGCAGCTCGGTTCAAGCGAGACCCTTGTCGAAATCATGGTCGTCGCGGCGCTCGATTAATCGGCTTTGACGTGTGCCGAGGTGATGACCTTTCCCCAGCGCGTGATCTCGATCTTCAGGAACTGCGCGGCTTCCTGTGGCGTGTTGCCGAGAGGCTCGGTGCCGGCGCGCGCGAGCATCTCGGCCATGTCGTCGGACCTGACCGCCCTCGCGCTTTCGGCGTGGAGCCGGTTCACGATCGCGGCCGGGGTCTTGCCCGGCACGAGCACCATGTACCACGCGATCGCCTCATAACCGGGAACCGATTCGGCGACGGTCGGCAACTCGGGCATCGAGCTGACGCGCTTGCCCGAAGTGACCGCGATCGCGCGTAGCTGCCCGGCTTTGACGTAGTTGATCAGTGCGAGCATCGGATTGATCATCAGCGACACCCGGTTCGCGATGAGATCCGGGATCACCGGACCGGTGCCCTTGTACGGCACGTGGACGATTTCGACGCCGGCCATGGCTGCGAACATCTCGGCGGCGAGGTGTGAGGCCGAGCCGTTGCCGGACGACGCGTAGTTGATGGCACGCGGCCTGGCTTTGGCGAGCGCGATGAAGTCCTTCACGCTTTTCACCGGCAGCGACTGCGGGACCACGACGCCGTACGGCTGGGTCGCGACGACGGTGATCGGAGTCAGGTCGCGCAGCGGATCGTAAGGCAGCCTGGGCATGAGTGTCGCGTTGATCGCGTGCGACGGATTGACGAGGGCAAGGGTATAGCCGTCAGGCGCAGCTTTCGCGGTGAGGTCGATGCCGATCACCATGCCGGCTCCCGGACGGTGATCGATCACCACGGGCTGGCCCCACGCGGCGGTGAACTTCTGCCCGAGCATGCGGGCGACGAGGTCGGAACCACCGCCGGGCGCGGTGGGGATGATGAAGCGGATCGGTTTCGAGGGATAGGGCTGTTCGGCTGCGTTCGCGGCACTGCACGCGAGCAGGAACAGTAAAGGCCAGACCAGGCGCGACGCAGTCTTCGGCATGCCGACTCCAGAAAAAGCGCCCGATGGCGCTTCCCGGATCATAGGCCACGTGCCAAAACCACGATTGCCGATGCCGCAATGCCGTTTTGCGACCGTTTGCCCTTGCAGCTTTAGGCTACGCCGCTACGGTCCGGCGAAGCGGCGCAGCAGCTCGACGCTACGCCGCTATGGTCCGACGAAGCGGCGCAGCAGCT
>JAQGNC010000389.1 GCA_028292065.1 Betaproteobacteria bacterium | reverse complement strand
CGATGAGAACCTGATGATTGCGCGTCACACCCGCCGAGTGCTCGACGCGGCGCCGATGCAATGAGCGACGAGCGCGTGCGCAACGACGACTGATGCTGCCGACACGCTATGCTCGGCCTGGTGTCGGTGGTCGACCTGCGCGCACGCGGTGATCTCGCGCGCGGCGAGCTGATGCGCTACTTTGCGGAAAGTGCCTGGTATCCGACGGCACTCCTCCCGAGTCAGGGCATACGCTGGTCTGCCGTGGATGACCGGTCGGCTCATGCGACGCTCGAGGACGGCGACCTCGCGGTGACGATGCTGTTCAGCTTCAGCGACGATGGGCTGATCGATACGGTGCGGGCCGAAGACCGCGGGCGGCTCGTCGGCGGCAAAACGTTTCCGACGTCGTGGCAAGGCCGCTTCCGGAATTACGCAGTCCGGGACGGCATGCGTGTGCCCCTGGAAGGCGAAGCGGCCTGGCTCTTACCCGAGGGCGAGAAAGTGTACCGGCGTGCGCGGGTCGTAGCCGCGACCTGCGAATTCGCAGGCTAGACGTGTTTCGATCGGAGTCTGGCGCTGCGCGGCTTCGCCGTCGCGCGGCCTGCGCGCATCGTGATCCTGCCGGACATTCCGACGATGGCCGACGCCGGGCTGCCGGGCGTCGAGGCCTCGGTATGGAACGCTTCTTCGTTCCGTCCGGCACGCCGAAGCCGATCATCGACACGCCCTCGGCCATCAGCCTGCTTGCGCGCGCAACAATAGTGGTAGACGATTGCAAGCGCGCCTCGGAAGTTCCGAACATCGTTCATTGCAGTGCTGTTAGCTGCATCCGGCGGCGCTCTGTTCTGGTGCGGCATCTCTTCACATTGAAAACCCGCGGGAGCTTCCAGCTTCCGGCGATAAAGCCGAAACGACGATCTCGGGAAGCCGTGACGCGCTGACTCGCAAACCGCCGCATCCTCTCGAGCACCACACGTGATCATGTCGCTGGAAAATCAATGGAGGCGCAGCATGAAACAGGACCGTGCTTATGCAGCCGAAACCCTGAATACCTTGCAGCGATGCGGCCTCATCACCGCTCGTGAAGTCGACGTGGTCGATCGCCTGATCGGCGCCGGCTCCCTCTTCGCCGATGCGGTCGACCTGGCCGAAACGGTGCATCTGCACATCAAGGTCGACGATACTCACCAGCTTCCGGTCAACGACTTCTTCGATGCGGGCGCACGCCTCGACCACCAGAAAGACGGCTTCGTCAAATATCGCTTCCGCGGCGGCATCAACGGCATCTTCTCTCACATCAGGATTTCGCAGGACGATGTGCTCGAGACCGAGCGCAACCGGCACCCGCGCCCTTTCCTCGACCACATCGGCATCGATCTGCGGGATGAAGTCGCGCCGGTGCGCGAGGTCTTCGACAGCCTCCCGGCGCGAGCGAGCGGGCTCGGCTGGAGCCTCGCCTCCCAGGGCGGTCCCGATCGAGCTGTTTATTGCTGCCACGTCGAAGTCGCCGAGAAGCACTGGCTTTATCCGCCTGGCGAGCACGGCGATCGCGGCATTCCTCTCGAATTCGCGTACGGCGCTCTGCGGATGAATCCCGAGACGAGCGGCTGTGACTTGCGTCCGGTCGACCCGAGCAAAGCGGACCCGGCCTCGGTGCCGTGCTGCGGCGCCCCGCAACAGAAGGAGGCGGCCACTGCCGGCGCGTGCGCGACGACTGCGGAATGTCGCTGAACGCCCACGCCCGTACGGCCGCATCCCACGCGTGAGCGGCGCAGCGGCCGCGGGCGCAACGCTCTCCCGAGGTCGATCATGACAACCAGACGCAGCTTTGTCTCGCTCGCCGGGAGCCTCGCTCTCGGACAGCTTGCGACGTTCAACGTCGCGCGTGCCCAGTCACGCAAGCTGCGCTTCGGCGTGGGCCCGTACCTCCCGACCACGGAGGACACGCGCAAGTCGTTCACGCCGATCTTTGCGCATCTGGCGAAGGCGGTGGGGGCTGCCGGCTTCGATCTCGCGGTCACGACCGACTGGGCGGGGCTCGCGGTGGCGATGGGCTCCGGGCAGCTCGACTGCGCCTGGATGGGGCCGTGGGGCTACGTCATCGCGAACAACGCCACCGACTGCCAGGCAATCGCCACCGCCAAGTACGACGAGAAGCCGACCTATCACGCAATCATCGTCGCGCGTCCGGATCTCAAGCTCAGCCGCTTCCCGGCCGACACCAAAGGGCGCTCGATCTCGTTTGCCGACGTGGGCTCGACCTCGGGCTGGCTGATCCCGAGCTACTACGCGCGCGAAATATGGAAGATCGATCCGCGCAGTTTCTGGAAATACAGCGAAGGCGCATCGCACCCTGCGAACGAGATCGCAGTGCAGGCCGGGCACGTCGATCTTGCGACCGACTATGACCGCAACCGTAACGCGATGATCGAGGCGGGCCGGGTGCGGCCGGAGGCGAGCCGGATCGTGTGGGAATCGGACCCTCTGCCGAACGACGCGATCGCCGTCCCCAAGACCGCGTCACCGGCTTTCAGGAGCGACGTGCAGAAAGCGCTACTCTCTATTCGAGTTGACGAGGCGGGCGCCCTTCTGCCCAGGCACTACACCGGCTTCGTCCCCGCGACGCACGAGACTTACCGCATGATCGAGACCGCGGGGCTGGTGCTCGGACGCATCAAGCCGAAGTCGTGAACGCCGAAGCCGACCAAGCGCCGGCTGACGCGGCGGCGACGCCGCGCCCGGGCCGCAGCTGCCCGACGCATTACCACTATCAGCCGAGCGCCTTTCGCGCCGCGTCCGCGGTGAGCGTGGAGACCGTGTACGTCATCGGCGGGCTTTACGGCAACGGCGAGGCGCTGCACGCGATCCTGCGCATGCAGGAAGCGGAGGCCCGCGCAGGCCGTCGCGTAGAGCTGGTGTTCAACGGCGACTATCACTGGTTCGACGTGGACGCGCCGACGTTTCTGGAGATCGACGAGGCGGCCGCGTCGAGCATTTCGATCCGCGGCAATGTCGAGACCGAGATCGCCGAGTCTTCCCCCTTCGGCTGCGGCTGCAACTACCCCGACGACGTGAGCGACGCGTTCGTCGGCCGCTCGAACTCGATCATGGCGCGCTTGCAGGAAACCTGCAGGGAACTGCCGTCCGCACGTCAGGCGCTGGCGGCGCGGCCGATGTTCCGTACGATCCAGCTCGGCGACGAGCGCATCGGCATCGTCCACGGCGACGCTGAATCGCTCGCCGGCTGGTCATTCGCAGCCGAGCGGCTGTCAGCATCGCGCAGCGACGAACGCGACGGCCCCGCACGCACGCCGCTCGCCGCAATCGAGCGCTATTTCCGCGAGTCCGATGTGCGCGCGTTCGCCTCCACCCATACCTGCCTGCATTTCGCCCGTGACTTCGACGTCGACGGCGCCGAGCGCCTCGTCATCAACAACGGCGCGGCGGGCCTGCCGAACTTCGCCGGGACGAGCGCGGGGCTGCTCTCGCGCATCTCGGTCGATCCGCGCGTGCCGCGCGACAGCCTGTACGGCATCGAGCTCGGCGGGCTGCGCTTCGACGCGCTGCCGATCCGCTACGACCACAGCCGCTGGCTCGAAAGCTTCACGGCGAACTGGCCCGAAGGCTCGCCGGCACACCAGTCTTACTTCGAGCGCATCGCACACGGCCCGCGGTTCGAAGTGCGCGACGCGCTCGGCGGGCGCGTGCAGCGCCCCTCATGAGCAGGGCGGCAGAGGAGGCGCTCCAAGTCTGGGAGCGCGACGCGCGCGGCTTTCACGGCCATCGCCTGCGGCTCGCCGGGGTCGCTCTGGTTCTGGTGATCTTCTACGTCGTCAGCTGGCGCCTCGCCGGCATCGATCTGGAACGCCTCGTCACCGGCCTGCCGAAGCTGGGTCATTGGCTGGCGAGCGCATGGCCGCCGAAGACCGACGAGCTGCCGGTCTTTTTATTGCGCATGGCCGAGACAGTGGCGATGGCGGCGATCGGAACGACGGTTGCGACGCTGGCGGCGATTCCGCTGGCGCTGCTCGCGAGCCGCAACATCACGCCGTTCCCGCGGCTCTACACGCCGGTGCGATGGGTGCTGAACGGATTGCGCGGCATCGACGCGTTCGTGTTCGCGCTGCTCTTCGTCGCGTGCGTCGGGCTCGGACCGTTCGCGGGCGTGCTCGGCATCGCGCTGCACACGTGCGGAAGCGCCGCCAAGCTGATCGCCGACTACGTCGAGAACGCCGAGCTCGCGCCGCTGCACGCGGTGCAGGCCGCGGGTGCGGGAAGGATCACCGCGATCGCGTATGCCCTCGTCCCCGAGATCCTCCCCGCAGTCCTGTCGACGACGCTCTATCTTTTCGAGTTCAACGTCCGCGCATCCACCGTGCTCGGCGTCGTCGGCGCGGGCGGCATCGGCCAGGAGCTCAAATCGAGCGTCGACCTGCTCGATTTTCAGCGACTGTTCACGATCATCGCGGTCATACTGGTCGCGGTCACCGTCCTCGATCAGCTTGCGAGCTGGCTCCGCAAGCGCCTGGTGTGACGATGCGATACGACGCGAGCACGCTCGAGCCTCCGATCGCACCGGCAGCAGCGGCCGCGGCGTCGGCGTTCCCGAGCGTCCTCGCGGTCGAAGCACTCGGCGCATCATTCGGCGGCCGCGAGGTGCTCGCCGATGTGAGCTTCGAGGCAAGGGGCGCCGAGTTTGTCGCGCTGCTCGGGCGCAGCGGCGCCGGCAAGACCACGTTGCTGCGCATCCTCGCGGGATTGAAGCAGCCGTCGCGTGGAAGCGTGCGTCTCGACGGCGAAGACCTCGCTACGCTGAGCGCGCAGCGGCGGCGTCACATCGCCGTGGTCTTCCAGCAGTTCAACCTCGTGCGGCGGCTCACCGCGATCGAAAACGTCCTTGCCGGCAGGCTCGGCTACGTCGCCGCGTGGCGCGGCGTGCTGCGCGTGGTCCCGCGCAGCGAGCGCCTCATCGCGTTCGAGTGCCTCGAGCGCGTCGGGCTGCTTCATGTCGCGAGGCAGCGTGCCGACACGCTGTCCGGCGGCGAGCAGCAACGCGTCGCCATCGCGCGTGCGCTCGCACAGCGCCCGGAAGTGCTGCTGGCCGACGAGCCGGTCTCCAGCGTCGATCCGCGCACCGCCAACGTGATACTGGAGCTGCTGCGTGACATCGCCTCGGAGCGGCGGGTCGTCGTCGTATGCAGCCTTCACCAGGTCGCATTTGCCCAGACTTACGCCGATCGAATTCTGGGACTCGCCGCGGGCAGGATCGTAGTCGATGTCAAGGCGCGCGATTTCGACGAGGCCGCCACATCGGCGGTTTATCGGGCGTAAGGGAAGGTCACGGCGGAAGCCCGCCTGACGGGAGTCCGCGACCGCGCTACGCGCGGCGGGTCGTCAACGGCGGCAATCCCCGGTAAAGTCGCGACGCCGCACGCACAAGCGCACCCGCGCGGCTGCGTCGAAACGACTCGTCCGGTCATGAACAATGGCGCTCATGAAAGCCAAGGCTGGGAAGCGATGCCCTGATCCTTTGACTCGGCGCGGCGCGAGGGACACGTTCTCCGGGTGAATGGGCCGGCGTCGAGTCTCTCGTGATAGGCATAATGACCGTCTGCCAGGAGGGATGTGAATGAACAATCGCCGCAGCTTGTCCAGCCGTACACGCAGCCGAGGAATCGGCTTGACCCAGCACTGCGCCGAGACGGCGCATCGGCTGGAGCACCCGGCATGACGTTCCGCCGCGCCGCGTGCTTTGCAGTCGCGCTGACCGCAAGCCTCGGTTACGCGCAGTCCTTCCCGAACAAGCCGATCCGCATCATCGTGCCGAGCATCGCGGGCAG
>JAQGNC010000458.1 GCA_028292065.1 Betaproteobacteria bacterium | reverse complement strand
GCGGTCGCCCCGCTCCTTATGCATGAGCAGGAAGGCGAACGACGAGGCGATGGTGACCGCATAGAAGGCGAGCAGCGATCCGCCGGGCGCGGGTCGCGGGCCGAAGGTCGGCAGGATCGCTTCAGGCTCGAACCATGCGGTGAAGGCCAGCCAGAAAAGTCCGCCGGCCATGACGAAAAAGCTCCCCGCGAGCAGCAGCCGCGTGCGTTTCTCGGCCGACACGCGGTAATAGAGCAGCCCCGCGCCTGTGATGAATTGCGCGAGCCCGAAGCCCAGGCCGCAGATCGCGAGCCTCGCGCGCGGCTCGCGCACATAGACGACGACGATGAGGAAAGCGAGCGTGGCGGGACCGTACAGCAGCCAGCGGGGCGTCGGCTTGCCGTGGAATTCGAGCAGCGCGCTCACCTGCAGCGACCAGCAATAAACCAGGAAAGCGGTCGCGACCGCGATCGACGCGAAATCGGGAACGTCGTTACGCGCGACGACCAGGAGCCACGAAAAGCCCTGCACGATGAGCGAGCCGGTCCAGGGACCGAGCCCCGCGCGAAAGCGCCCGGCAAAAGTGATCCACATCGCCCCTGCCATGAGCAGGTTGCTGACGATCAGCACGACCAGGAGCGTAAGCGTGTCGAGCATGAGCTCTGCGGTGGGTCGATCTGCCGACGGTGGGGTTTCAGCGCGTCGGACTATACGCCGCGACCGACGCAAACCCTTTTCGCGATAACGCGTTAGCGGCCGGATGCCTGCATTCTTGAGCCGGTTTTTAAGCGATTCGAGAACGGCGTCACGAGTCCCATTTTATGCCGCTTCGCGAGCCGCCGTCGTGGAGCCCGTGCGTTGCAGGGCGCGGGTCAGCGTCGAGGCCATGAGCGTGCGCAACCGCCGCCACGCGGCCTCGCCGCCGAGGGTGTGCTTCTGGTTCACCTCGAGCTCGATGCCGGCGTAATCGCGATCCGGGTGCAGGCGCCGCAGGTGCGTCGTGAGGCCGTCGCCGGTGCCGCGGTAGGGATAGTTGCGGCGCACCGCGAGGGACGGGTCGGCCAGACGGATCTCGTCCCGCCACGCGAGGCAAAGCTCGCGCTCGCGCGCGCGTCGCGGGTCGTACAGCAGCCCGACGTCGGCGCGGCGCACTTCGCCGTCGAGCTGCGGCGTGAAGCTGTGGCTCGAGACGTGCACCACACGCTCGCCGGCTTCGATCGCCGCCGCGACCTGCGCTTCGACCCAGTTGCGATAAGGCCAGTAGTAGCGCCCGAGCAGGCGCTCGCGCTCCTCGGGCGGCAGCCCGCGGGTCGCCGCCGACAGCACCTGCGGGTGGCGCGGCGAGCGGTTCAACTCGACCAGCAGGCGGCTCGTCGTCGAGTACACGAGCTCCGCGTCGAAAGCTTTCGCGAAATCGCGCGCGAGCGCGAGCGCTCCGGGGTCGTAGCCGCGGTGGGTCTGGAGCAGATCGCGGTATTTTTTGAAAAGCGGCCGGTATTGCGGCGGTATTTTGTTTCCGCCGTGTTCGCACGTGATCAGGAGGCGCATGTAGGCGGTGAACGCGTGAACGGGTGAACGTACGGCGGTGAACGGGTGAACGGGTGAACGGGTGAATGGAAGGCGGTGAACGGGTGAACGGGTGAACGAGTGAACGGGTGCTGAAGTGCCTGGAGGTCGCTCACCGCATTCGCTGATTTTCGCTTACTCACGCGCTCAGTTTACTCGCGCGCATTACCCCTTCACCCGTTCACTCGTTCACCCGTTCACGCAGTACTGTTCAAGAATCAAACGGTGTCCCTCTCTCCAACGCTTCCGCCAAGGCAGCATAAAGCTCATGCAAAGCGCTTCGGCTCGGCCGCGGGCCGACCGCGCGCAGCAGGCGCCGGGCGAGAGGTCCTCGGGCGAGGACGTGCTCGAGTGTCGGACGCCATACGCCGGCGTGCGGCGCGTTCGTGCGGTTCAGGCGCTCGGCGATGAACTGCCACAGCGCACGCGCGTCGCAGTCGCGGCGCTGCATCCCGAACAGCGCCAGGTACTCGGGAGAACTGATGCGCGCGCGGTCGGCTTCGTGCGTGCACGCGATGAAGATGTCGGCGAGGGTGCGCGTCGGGAGCTGTGCCGCGGGATCAGGCTTGTGATACACGCTTTCGCACAGCGTTTGCGCGAGGTCCATGACGATCGCGGCGAAAGCGACGTCGGCGCGCGGATGCTCCTGCGTGTCGAGCACGCGAATCTCGATCGCGTTGCGGTCGAAGCGCGCGATCGCGCCGCGGGCGTTGAGCCACTCGTGCGCGAGCACCTTCTCCGGGTCGTGCGGCGCGACCGCGCGGTACATCGGCGCGAGGATGCGTTCGTCGTATTCGGCGCGCGAGGACACGATCTCGGGGATGATGCTGCCGTTCAGCTCGGGCACCGCGTCGGCGTTCCTGCGGTAGGCCTCCATGCGGCAGTCGAGGATGCCGCCCGCGTGACCGTCGCAGTACGGCGAGGCCGCGGCGAGCGCGGGAAGGATCGGCAGGATGACGCGGACCGCGGCGTGCAGGCGCGCGAACTCTGCGTCGCCCGCGAAAGGCAGGTTGACGTGCGCGGCCTGCAGGTTCGCCCAGCCGTGCGTGCGGCAGTCGAACAGGCGGTCGTAGGCGCGATACACCGCGGCGTTGTCGTGCGGCCAGAGGCGGGTCTGGGTGGCGGGATTCATCCACGGATGCATGCCGCCGGGCAGCAGCCGCGCGCCGTAGCGCCCGAGCAGCCGGTTCATGCCGACGACTTCGTCCTGAAAGCGCTCGGCGAGTCCCGCGAGGTCGGTCGTCGGCTGCACGTTCTTCAGTTCCAGCACGTGCATGACGAGCTCGTTCGACCAGGCGAGCTCGCCGCGCGAGTAGTCGTTGACGGGGCCGTTCGCGCCGCTGGCGTCTTTGAGCACCCGATCGGCGATGGGGTGCACGTCGAGGCTCGCGCGATCGACCAGCATGTACTCGAGCTCGATGCCGCAGCCTTCGAACAGATGACGCGCTCGCTGTGCGCTGCCGTCGTCGCCGAAAGGGTGGCGAGCCGGTGTTTCCGATTCCACAGCCCTGAAGCTCCCCTGCCGCTCGGCCCGGCGCTACGCCGCCACGCGCCTGCGCGCCGAGATGCGCCGCGCGAATACACCCATGACTTCACGGTACAGCGCGTCCTGCAGCACCTGGTCTTCGTTGCCGGCGTCGACGTTCGGGTTGTCGTTGACTTCGATGAGATAGCACTGGTCGCCGACCTGCTTTAAGTCGACGCCGTACAGGCTCGCCCCGATGAGGCTCGCCGCGCGCACCGCGGTATTGATCACGATTTCCGGCGCTTCTCCCACCGCCAGCGCCACGGTGCTCCCTTCGACGCGCGCCGACGGGCCGCGCTTGATCACCTGCCAATGGCCGGGCGCCATGAAGTACTTGCACACGAACAGCGGCCTGCGGTCGAGCACGCCGACCCGCCAGTCGAAAACGGTCGGGAGCCACTCCTGGGCGATCAGGAGCTCCGAGCGCTCGAGAAGCTGTGCGGCGCGCAGCATGAGCTGCCGCTCGCTTTCGATCTTGACCACACCGAGCCCGAAACCGCTGTCGGGCTGCTTGAGGATGCAAGGCAGGCCCAGCGCCGGCACGATCTCACCGAGATTCCCGCGGTGGACCATGATTGTCTTCGGCGTCGGGACGCGGTGGCGCGTCATGAGCTCGTGCAGGTAGACCTTGTTGGTGCATTTGAGGATCGAGTCCGGGTCGTCCATGACCGGCATGCCGAGCGCCGCGGCGCGTCTGGCGAATTCGTAGGTGTAATGGCCGACACTGGTCGTCGCGCGGATGAAGAGGCCGTCGAAATCGGCAAGCCTGTCGAGCGCGCCGGGCGTGACGATCTCGGCGCGCAAACCCACGCTCGGCGCGGCGTCGACGAATTTCCGCAGCGCGAGATCGTTGGACGGCCGGTCGGTCGCGCGCTCGTCGTGGAGGATGGCGATCGCCGGCACGACCGATTCGGCACTCCAGAGGCGCGGCCGGCGGCGGCCGGTGACGTATTCGGTCGCGGCGGCGAACAGGAAAGGCCGGTGCTGGGGCGGTGTGTCGGCCACCCCGATCGCGCGCGCGTCCTGCAGGCGCCAGCGGGCGCCGGCGCGCTCGAATACCGCGCGCAGCAGCGGCGCTTTCACCGCGTTGAACAGGTGCTGTGCGAGTGTGGGATGCAGGTTCGCGGGGTCGCGCCCGAAGTAGGCGTCGAGCTCGAACACGTGTGACGCGGCGTGCTGGAGCGCGCGCTGCGCGAGCGGGTCGACTTCCTCGGCGAGCATCTCCAGGTGCGCGGGCGCCTGCAGGTCCTCGATCGTCTTGACCTCCGGCAACGGGGCGTGCCCGCGCGCTTCGGCGAGGAGTGACACGTAATAGCCGCGCCCCTGGTAGCGGTCGGCGCGGCACAGGTTGACGACCTGCGCGTCGACGCTGCTGTACGCCGGATCGGTGAGATAGGCGCGCGCGGTGGCCACGCACGACCCCGCTATTTCGAAAGGCCAGTCCTGCTCGCGATTGACGACGAAAAGAATCTTCACGCGGATGTGTTCGATCGCCCCGGCGGCGGATGGATGATGAGGAGGTTGGCGTCGTGGGTGACGATGCCGAGGAGGACTGCGCCGACTGCGCGGTCGATGCTGATCCAGTACTCGTGCGAAGTGCCGTAGGGGTGTGGCTGGTACGGGTCGACGATCAGCACGCGCCGGCGGGCGGCATCGTAGCCGGCGATCACTACGAAGTGCCCCGACGGCAGGCCCCGGATGTCGTCCTTGGTGTCGGTCGGGCCGTATTCCCGCGCGGCGTGATAGAGGTACGTCGAGGACACGCCCGTCACGATCGGAAAGCGGCGCCTCAGGATGCGATGGATCAGCCTCGGCGAGAGATCCATGAAGCGCAGGCGCCCGCCGAGCTCGAGGAATTCGATATATCCCGGCGTCACTTGCTGCAGCCGCGTGTCGCTCTTGATCCTGCGCTGGCGCGTCAAGCGCTCGGCGATGTCGGCGCCGCTCCGGCCGAACCACGTCGGGTCGAAAACCATCAGGTTGTAGGTGTAGATCGTCGCCCGGTAGCCTTTGCGCAGTGCGTCGCACGCGAGGAAGACCGCGAAAGTGCCGCCCAGCTCCATTCGGTAATTGCGAGCGATCACCTCGGTCAGCGGCTCGGTCTCGCCCCAGTAGCGGTAGACCGCGTGCAGGCACGTCGGGCCGCACGTAGTCTCGTCGGGCTGGGGCAGGGTCTCGATCGGCAGGCGGAATTCGCCGTCCCTGATCAGCGTCGATCGGTTCCGGCCGGTGATTATCGCGGTGTCCATGCGCTGCTCGGCTGCGACAGCCGCTGCGGTGCCCTGCTGTATGGCAGGCGAAATCATGCAGAAGCGTCTGCAGTTTTGGTACCTGCAAGCGTGACGACGCGCAGCCGCGATTTCTGGTTTAATCGATCGAAGCTCATCGTGCAGCCCCACCGCACGAGAAGACAAGACGATTCGTGTTCGCTGAAATAACGAATCCATGGCCGTGGGATGCCCGTCCCCTGCCATCACGCACGCAGACAATAAGACGGAGGGAACGCGTGAGCAGCGATACAGCCCGTGGTACGCACCTGAACCAGGAAGAGCTGCGCAGCCTGTCGTTGCAAGGCATCATCAAAACGTTCCCGCGCAACACCATCATCGTCAGCGAAGGCGACGAGACCGACTCGTTCTACATCATCATCGCTGGCCGGGTGAAAGTTTTCGTGGCCGACGAGGAGGGGCGGGAGATCGTCCTGGCGACCCAGGGCCCCGGCGACTACTTCGGCGAAATGGTGCTCGACGGCGGACCGCGCTCGGCGTCGGTCATGACGCTGGAGCCGTCGCGCTTCGCGGTCATCCCCAAACAGCAGTTCCGGGACTTTCTCCAGACCCATCCCGCTTTCTCGACGCACCTGGTCGAGCGTCTCATCGGCCGCTCACGCGCGCTCACGGGCAACGTGAAGAGCCTCGCGCTGCTCGACGTGTACGGGCGGGTGGCGCGGCTGCTCCTCGAGATCGCGGTGAACGACAACGGGCGCCTGATCGTCGACGAGAAGCTGACGCAGCAGGACATCGCCAGCCGCGTCGGCGCGTCGCGCGAGATGATCAGCCGCATCTTCAAGGACCTCGTCGCCGGCGGCTACATCAGCATCGAAAAAAAGCGCATCACCATACACAAGAACCCGCCGCGGCACTGGTAGCGGACGTCGCGTGACTATTCACGACCGCCCGCTACCCCTTCGGCGGCACCCACGAATCCTTCAGGGTCACGGCGCGGTTGAATACCGGCGCGCCCGGCCTCGAATCGTGCATGTCGGCGCAGAAGTAGCCGTGGCGCTCGAACTGGAAGCGTTCCTCCGGTTGCGCGTCTTTCAGGGCGGGCTCGAGTTGCGCCGAGAGGATGCGCTTGGAATTGGGGTTGAGGTCTTCGAGGAAGTCGCGCTCACGCCCGGGATGCGCGTCGCGGAAGAGGCGGTCGAAAATCCTGACTTCACCCGCGTGCGAGTGCGCGGCTGAAAGCCAGTGGATCGCGCCTTTGACTTTCACTTTCTCGGCGCCCGGCGTTCCCGACATCGTGTCGGGGATGTATTCGCAGTGCACCGCGGTCACGCGGCCTTCGGCATCCTTGTCACAGCCGGTGCACTTGACCACGTAGCCGTAGCGCAGGCGCACGCTGTTGCCCGGGAAGAGGCGGAAATAGCCTTTGGGCGGGGTCTCTTCGAAATCTTCGCGCTCGATCCACAGCTCGCGCGAAAACGGTACCGGGCGTTTGCCGAGCTCGGGCTTGTTCGGATGGTTGGGCGCGAAACATTCTTCGACCTCGCCTTCCGGATAGTTGTCGACGATAAGCTTGACCGGGTCGAGCACCGCGATGCGGCGCTCGGCGCTCGCGTTGAGATCGTCACGCATGCACTCTTCGAGCACCGAGTATTCGATCCACGAATCGGCTTTCGACACGCCGATGCGATCGGCGAACAGGCGAAAGCCTCCGGGGGTGTAGCCGCGGCGGCGCGCGCCGGCGAGTGTGGGCAGGCGCGGGTCGTCCCAGCTCTCGCAGTGCCGCTCCTCGACGAGCTGGATGAGCTTGCGCTTCGACAGCACGACGTAAGTCAGGTTGAGGCGCGCGAACTCGATCTGCTGGGGCAGCGGGCGCAGCAGGAGATCGCAGTCGGCGAGGCGCTCGAGCAGCCAGTCATAGAAAGGGCGCTGGTCTTCGAACTCGAGGGTGCACAGTGAATGCGTGACGTTCTCGAGCGCGTCCTCGATCGGGTGCGCGTAGGTGTACATCGGATAGATGCACCACTTGTCGCCGGTGCGGTGGTGCGTCGCGCGGCGGATGCGATACAGGATCGGATCGCGCAGGTTGATGTTGGGCGAAGCCATGTCGATTTTCGCGCGCAGCACCATGCTGCCGTCGGCGTGGCGGCCGTCGCGCATCTCGCGCAGGCGGGCCAGCGACTCCTCGCGCTGCCGGTCGCGATAAGGACTGTTCTTTCCCGCCTCGGTCAGCGTGCCGCGGCCTGCGCGAATTTCGTCCGCGCTCTGCTCGTCGACGTATGCGTGACCCGCCTGCACCAGCGCTTCGGCTGCCTGGTACATGAAATCGAAGTAGTCGGAAGCGAAATAAAGATGCGGGCCCCAGTCGAAGCCGAGCCACTTCACCGCCGCGATGATCGAGTCGACGTATTCCTGCTCTTCCTTCTCCGGGTTCGTGTCGTCGAAGCGCAGGTGGCACGCGCCCGCGTAATCGATCGCGATGCCGAAGTTGAGGCAGATCGATTTCGCATGGCCGATGTGCAGGTAGCCGTTGGGCTCAGGCGGAAAGCGCGTGCGGATGCGCGCCGGGTCCGCCGGCGCGTCGCGCTGTACCGATGCGGGTCCCGGTCGCCCCGCCCAGCGGCGCTGCGCGTGTTTGCCGCTCGCGAGATCCGCTTCGACGACGTGCCGGATGAAGTTGGACGCGGCGGGTTCGCCTGCGCCGTGCGCAGACGATGCTTTGGCGCGCGCGGGTTTGTCGGAAGCGGAAGGCATAATCGGGCACGTGAAGCAAAGCGACATTCTAAACCAGGGCCACCCGCAGCCCGTGCCGCATTCATCGATGAGCTATGCGGCGCTCGCGTAGTGGATCGGCTGCATCGTGTTCGCCGCGCGCTTGGTAAGCTCGCGCTGTTGTGGTGATTGTCGGATACACCTGGCGACTCCGTTCGGCCGAGCGTTCGAACATGTAGCGCAGGCGCCTCGCCTGCAGCCGCTCGCCGCCTGGGGTTTACGCCCCGATCGGAACACTGCTGCAGGCGAGGGCGCCTGCGCTACAAGCCCGCCGCATACGAAGCGGCCAATCAGGCATCGAGGAGGCGCAGTGATGCAGCCATTCAGGAGCGATGTGAGAACGGCCGCAGCGCTGATCGCGGCAGCGTCGTTCATCGTCGCAGCCCACGTTGCGAGCGCCGGTGAAAGCTATCCCTCGAGGCCGGTGCGCGTGATCGCCGCGTTTTCACCCGGCGGTTACGTCGATTTCACTGCGCGGCTCGTGGCGGCTCCGCTCGGCGCGGCGCTCGGACAGCCGTTCATCGTCGAGAACCGCGCGGGCGCGGGCGGCATCGTCGGGACCGAAGTCGTCGCGCGCGCGGCGCCAGACGGCCACACCCTCGTCGTCGGCAGCGTCGGCACCCACGCGGTCAATCAGAGCCTTTATCCGAAGCTCCCGTACCACGTACTGCGCGATTTCTTGCCGATCGCGAGGCTCTCCGATGCGCCGAGCATCCTCGCGGTTCACCCGTCGCTGCCGGCGCGTTCGGTGAAGGAGCTGATCGCGCTTGCGCGCGCGAGGTCCGGCCAGATCAATTACGCGTCCGCCGGCGCAGGCACGTCGACGCATCTCGCGGCAGTGCTCTTCGAGCACATGGCGCGAATCAGGCTCGTGCACGTGCCGTATAAAGGCGGCGGCCCTGCGCTGGTCGCGGTCGTCGCGGGTGAAGTGCCGGTGACTTTCGGCACCGCGGCGTCGGTGTCGCCGCATACGAAAAGCGGCAGGCTGAGAGCGCTCGCGGTGACTTCCGGTCAGCGCTCCGCCGTACTCACCGATGTGCCGACGATCGCGGAAGCCGGTCTGCCCGGGTACGAGATGCTCAACTGGCTCGGGTTGTTCGCGCCCGCCGGCACGCCTCGCGCGATCGTCCAGCGCCTGAGCAGTGAAGCCGTGAAGATCGTGCGCCAGCCCGAAGTGGTGTCGCGCTTTCACGCGCAGGCATCCGAGCCTTCGCCACTGGCGAGTGACGAGTTCGCCGCTTTCGTCAAAAAGGAAGTCGACAAATGGGCGAAGGTCGTCGCCGCGACCGGAATGACGACGGAATGAGCGTTGTAGGCCTCGTTGGTTGTGGCGCAGGCGCTTCGCGTGCAAAAAGAACCGGCTGCAGGCGAGGGCGCCTGCGCTACAGGCACTTTGACCTGAAACACTTTTTTACAAAAGACTGTGGCGTTTCGCACAACGATCCAACCCGGTTCTCCTCTAAATTGCTTCACCGGCAATCAAGAGGTCGATACTGCGCATGGTTCGTCTTTCGTACAACCCACACGTGCTGCGGAGCTTCGCCCTTTTTTCGGCGCTGACCGACGCCCAGTTCGGCGCGCTGCTCGCTGCGCTACAGCATCGAAGCTTTGCCGCGCGTACGCGCATCATTCGCGCCGGCGAGCCCGCTGACGGCCTCTACGTGCTGATGGCGGGCCGCGTGAAAGTCATCTTTCACGACGGCAACGGCCGCGAGCTCATCGCCACGTGCGTCGGCGCCAACGAGTTCTTCGGCGAAGTCGGCCTGCTCGACGGCCGCTCGCGTGCCGCCAGTGTCGACGCGCAGGAAGCGTGCGAAACCCTGTTCGTGCCTCGCAAGATCCTGCTCGATTGCGTCGAGCACAACGCGGCCGCGGCGATGTCGATGCT
>JAQGNC010000360.1 GCA_028292065.1 Betaproteobacteria bacterium | reverse complement strand
AGCGGGGTAAAAGCGGATAGACGCCGGAGCGTCAGCGACTCGGCCTCACACCTCGCCCTTCACCCTTCGCCCTTCACCAACAAAAACGGCGCCGAAGCGCCCTTTTTGTTGCTGCGCCCGTGCTCAGTATCCGCTGCTGCCGCCCGACGGACGGATCTGGCCGCGGATCTCGCCGCCTTTGTTCTGCGGGGTGTGCACGTTGAAATAGGTGCGCCCGGCTTTGTAAGCCTCGTACTGCGCATCGGTCAGCTTCTGGCCGGGCTTGCTCGACCACTCGTTGTCGCCGGTCTTTTCCATGGGGACGATGACAGGCCCGTTCGAACCGGCCGGCGCTTCGTGGATGTGCGCCGCGACACCGCCTATGCCCTGTGTCGTGATTTTGGCGGTGACCGTCTTGTCTTCATCGACGCTCACCGTGCCCATGCCCGACGCGGAGGTGTTGACCGGCGGCACTTCCTCTTCGCCCTATAGGCGTGTCTGAACCGAGCGGTCGCCCCCCATCGAGGCGCAGCCGGCCAGCAGAAGCACTGCGATATACAGCGATGAGCGCTTCGACAGCATGTGGGTCCATTTCATGAGTATCTCCTGTGGGTTTGTTACCAACGGCGCGTTTTCGACGGCTTCGATCGGCACCTCGCGGAAAGGCTCCCGCGACTTGTCCATCATATGCCATTCGGGATGCCCGGTATGCCGGTTTGACAAGGACGCTCCCGAAGCCTAACGCCCCGATAAACACACCCGGGGTCCGGTCTATTCCCGCCCGTCGTGCGAAGAGAACGCGACGACGCATGGCCTGCCGCTGCGGTTGCTCCACGCGTGATTCGTGCCGCGCTGCACGACGGTGTCTCCGCGCTGCAGCCGCACCTCCTCGGTATCGAGCACGAGCATGATCTCGCCTTCGAGCACGAGGCAGAAATCGAGCGTGCGCGTCTTCTGCATGTAGGGGTGCGGTGCGTTCGGGCTGTAGGTGGACGCTTGCGGCGAACCCATCGCTTCGAAGAACGCCTGGACTTCACGCGCGCCGACCTTTCCCCGGAACGAATCGTCGGGAGGAAACGTGACGATGCGGCACACCGATCCGCCCGGCGGGGGCTCGAGGGTATGCGGCGCGCCGAGCGTGTCTGACGTGCCTGCGATGCGCGCAGGCGTGCCGTCAGTGACCCAGATGCGCGTAGCCGCGTATCCCGGACGCGCCGGGTCGGTGCGCACGTCCGGCGCAGGCCCGTCGTGTATCGCGACCGATTGCCCGCTGTCGTCGTCGACGGTGACGATGCGCCGCACCGGTTTGATCTCTTCAGTCATCGTGCGCCTCCAGCTCTATGCCTCACGCCTCACGCCTCACGCCTCATCTTCGTACTTCCCGCCCATCATCACGAACGCCATCAGGCTGCCTTCCCGCGGATTGGTCCAGCCGTGCCAGTTGCCGAGCTGGACCACCACGTCGCCCGCCTTCATCACGTGCTCGCCGCGGTCGAGCAGCAGCACGCGCTCGCCTTCGAGCACGATGCCGTAATCGACCGTTTCGGATTTATGTACCGGTGAGGAAAAAGCGTTGGCGCCGCCGCGGTCCCACGTCCCGCCCGGCCGCTGCTTCGGCTCGTGCAGGGGAATCGCGGTGTCGTCCTTCGCCGGATCGTAGCCGGCGGGTTTCGCGGGTGACTGCACGATGCGCAGGTGCCCGCCGTGGTGCGGCGGCTCGAAGCTGAACGGCAGGCGACCGTCATCGCGCTCACCCGCGATCGGCGCAGGACAGGTCTCGTAGACCCACACGTCGGTCATGCACGTCCCCGGGCGTATGGCGCCGGGGTTCACGTTCGGCGCGGCGCTGTCGTAGAGCACCTTCGAGCGGCCCTGCGCGTCATTGCCTGTGACCACTCGCCTGATCGGTCTGATTTCGTTTGCCATGTCGCTCCTCCTTTTGAATCGAGTAGCGCAGGCGCCCTCGCCTGCAGCGGTTCACATGCGCCTTTGCTGCAGGCGAGGCGCCTGCGCTACATGTCTGTCCTGCTTGCGTAGCGCAGGCGCCCTCGCCTGCAGCGGCTTTACCGGTGCTGTTGCCTGCGAGGCCTGCGCTACACGCGCATCACTGCTTTACGAGCCCGAGATCGGTCCACACGCTTTGGTACTGCTCGTATTGCGCGCGCAGGAACTTCATCGTGTCAGCGCTTTTCATGAAATTGCTTTCCCAGTAGTTGCGCTCCATGTCGCGCTTCCACTCTTCGCTCTGCACGATGCGAGTGAGCACGTCTTCCCAGTAGGCGACCTGCTCGCGCGTCATGCCTCTGGGCCCGATGACGCCGCGCCAGCTCGAGAACACCGGGTCGACGCCCTGCTCGCGCCACGTCGCCACGCCCGACATCGCACCGCCGAGGCGTTTCGGCGCAGTCACGCCGACGACTCTCAGCCGGCCGCTTTGCAGATGCGCCACCGCCCCGGATACCGGCGTCACCGCGACGTCGATGTGTCCGCCCATGACCGCGGCGATCGACTGCGGGCCCGAGTTGTAGACGATGAATCTCAGCGCACGCGGATCGATCCCGGCGGCTTTCAGCGTGAGCGCCGCGCCGAGATGGTTCGCGCCGCCCAGCGCAGCGGCGACCGCCAGGGTCACTGACGAGGCATCCGCACGCAGCCGCTGCACCAGCTCGGCGCCATTCCTGATCGGCGAGTCCGCTTTCACCGAGAACACGATGTACTCGTTGAAAAGCTGCGCGATCGGCGTGACATCGGTGTAGGTGATCGAGCTCGCGCCGGCGATGTGCTCGGTGAGGAGGTTGATCGGGCTCACCGAAAGAAAACCGCCGTCGCCCGCGCGTTGGTTCAGGTAATTCCAGGCGATAGTGCCGCCGGCGCCGGGGCGGTTGGTCACGATCACCGGGACGTCGACGAGCTTGCGGCTCTGCATGTACTGCTGGATCGCGCGCGCGATGACGTCGTTCGCTCCGCCCGGACCCGACATCGCGACGATCTCGACGGCACGCCCGGGTTTCCACGGGGCGGCCGCCGCGCAAGCGGCATACAGCAGCAATGCGATGACGATCGGCAGTCTGTGCATGTCTCGCGCTCAGTCCGGTTTGACGTTCGCGCTTTTGATGAGCTTCGCCCACCGCGCGATGTCCGCGCGGATGAATCGGCCGAATTCGTCGGGCGTATTGCCGACGGACTCGAAGCCGAGCCCTTCGAGGCGCTGCTGAACATCGGCGAGCTTGAGCGCGTCGACCACACCGGCGTGGAACTTCGCGATCACGGTTTGCGGTGTCTTCGCGGGCGCGAGGATGCCGTTCCAGCCGAACACGTCGAATCCCGTCAATCCTGCTTCGGCGACGCTCGGGAGCTCGGGTACGAACGACGAGCGTTTTGCGGTCGACACCGCAATGCCGCGGATCTTCCCGGCGCGCACCTGCGGCAGTCCCGCGGGGCCGACGGTGAACATCACCTGGATCTGCCCCGCCATGAGATCGGTGATCGCCGCGGCGACGGTCTTGTAAGGCACGTGAACCATGTTCACGCCGGTCATGCTTTTGAAGAGCTCGGTCGCGAGGTGCGGCGGCGTGCCGCTCCCGCCCGTTCCATAGTTGAGCGCGCCCGGCTTCGCTTTCGCCAGCTGGACGAGCTCGCTCACCGATTTCACCGGGACTGCCGGGTGCACCGCCAGGATGAACGGAGTGGACGCGACGAGAGTGACCGGCGCGAAATCCTTCTGCATGTCGTACGGCACTCGGTACAGGCTCGGCAGGATCAGGTGCGTGCCGGTCGCGAGCAATACTGTGTAGCCGTCGGGCGGCGCTTTTGCGACGACTTCGGCCGAGATCGTGCCGCCTCCGCCGCCGCGCTGATCGACGACGACCGGATGGCCCCACGCTTCGCCGAGCTTCTGCCCGATCACGCGCGCGAGCGCGTCGGGACCGGGGCCGACGATGCAGCGGACCGGCTTGGTCGGGTATTGCTGGGCGCACGCGGCGTTCAACGCAAAAAAACCGAGCACCGCGACGACCGCGGCGATACAGCGTTTCATGCGAGCGCGGGACCGCGAAGGCCGCTGTCGCGAACTTTGAAGAGCGCGCCTGCGGCAGTCGTGACGTACAGGGTCGCGAGATCGGCGCCGCCGAAAGCGCAGCCGACCGGCATGTCTGCCGGCACGCGATGCGACCCGACGATCTCGCCGTCGGGCGAGAACACATACAGCATCGGGCCCGGCCCGCTGTGCTCCCAGCCCGCGCACGCGATGAGGTTTCCCTGCGTATCGAGACACAGGCCTTCGATGCCGCGATGAACGCCGCGATAGTCTTCGCCGAACGTATGCATGACGCGCGGCGCGCCGACGACCTCGCCCTGCTCGAGGCGATACGCGCGCAGCTCGCGCGTGCCGGCGGGCGTGTTGTCGGTCTCGGCGACATACAGCGTCTTCTCGTCAGGTGACACCGCCACCGCCCGCGGTGCGCGCGTATCGAACGTGACGCGCCGCAGATCCCACAGCCGCCTGAAATCTTCGTGATCGAGCCGCAGCACCGATGCGTGATCGAGCGGCGGAAAAATCTGCGGGCCCGCCGAACGCACCGGGCTGTAGGGATCGGTAAACCAGATGCTGCCGTGCGTATCGACGAAGAGACTGTTCGGCTGGTTGTGATAGCGCCCGTCGAGGAGATGCGGCAGCACCGCGGTCGTGCCGTCGTGCGCGAAGTGAACGATGCGGCGCCCGCCTTCCTGCGCACCGTACACGCTGCCGTCGCGCGCACGTGCGAGACCATTGGTGCGATTGGTGTAGCGCCTGAAATCGGAAACGGCACCGGAGCTCGGATCGACCGAGACGATGCGGCTCTCGTTCGGAATGCTGACGAGGAGCGCGGTGCCGGTCCACGCCAGACCGCCGAGCGGAGCGTCGAGCTTGGCGATCGTTTCGAATGTCCAGCTCATCGCGCGTGTCCCTGTTCGACCGGAACGCCGGGCACTTTCACGCGCGTGCGATAAACCGAAGAGCGGGTGGTGATGTACAGCGAGCGCCAGTCATCGTCGCCCCAGCCCATGTTCGTGACGTGGCCGGGTATGCGCAGGCGCCCGAGACGTTCCCCTCGCGGATTCATCACGTGGATGCCGCCGGGACCCGAGCAATAGACGTTGCCTTCCGCGTCGACTTTCATGCCGTCCGCGATGCCTTCTTCCGCGCCTTCGAGTTTGTGAAACAGGCGTGCGTTGGTGACCGAGCCGTCGGGCTGCACGTCGAATGCGCGGATGAGGTACTGGCGGCTGTCGTTCACGTACAGCACGCGCTCGTCGGGCGAGAACGCGAGGCCGTTCGGATAGACGCAGTCTTCGATTGCGAGATGCAGCTTGCCGTCGGCGTCGAGCCGGAAGACACCCTGAAACGGGAGGTGTTGCTGCACGTCCTCGCCCGCCATGCCGACGTTGAAGAGCGCTCCCGGCGAGTCGGTCCAGTAGATAGCCCCGTCGGATCTGACGACGATGTCGTTCGGGCTGTTGAGCTTCCTGCCGTCGTAGTGCGACGCGAGCGTGGTGATCGATCCGTCGTGCTCGACGCGCCAGATCGAGCGCGACGCCCAGCCCGCGACGAGGAGCCGCCCTTGCGCGTCATACGTGAGGCCGTTCGCTTTGGTCGAAGGGCGGATGAAGACTTCACGACCGCGTCCCGGTGTCCAGCGCCAGATCGTGTCGCCGATGATGTCGACGAAATAGAAAGCGCCGCTGCGCGCGTTCCACAGCGGCCCTTCGCCGAAGAGCAGGTCGTTCGCGATGAGGTCGAGCGGCGCATCGTGCGAAACGAGCCTGTCGATGCCGGGCGCGGTCATGTCGATCTCGAGCATTGCTGCGAGCTCCTCCATCCGGTGCTTCGATCTTTCGCCGGCATCTTAGCAGGTGGAGTGTTAAACCCGCTGCCCCTCACCCTGACCCTCTCCCCGCTGCTGCGGGGCGAGGGAACGGAGTGTCGGCACGCGCCGACGCACGACGCTCACAAACGCGGGAGTCTAAAACCACGCTCAGCTCTGTCCCCTCGCCCCGCGCAAGCGGGGAGAGGGTTAGGGTGAGGGGCAACCGAGCGCAGCGTAAATACTTTCAAGCACGCTCCGCGGTTTCAGCAGCACGTCGTCGTCCCAGAACCTGATCACACGATAGCCCAACTGTTCCAGCGCAGCAGTTCTGCGCGCATCGTACGACACCTGATCCATGTGCTGCCCACCGTCCACTTCGATGACCAGCATCTCCTCGATGCACACGAAGTCGACGATGTAAGCGCCGAGAGGATGTTGTCGCCTGAACTTGTGAGGCAGGATTCGCCGCGCACGGAGCAGACGCCATAGGCGCAATTCGGCATCGGTGGATGATTTACGGAGTGATTTCGCGCGGTCGCGGTTTAAGGTGGAGTAGCCCTTCATCTGTTTCCCCTCACCCTAACCCTCTCCCCACTATCGTGGGGCGAGGGGACAGAGCTGAGCTTAGCCCTGAGCCTGCGCGTTCGCCAGGAACCAGCCCGCTGCGGGCCCCGCAGCCCTTCCCTCGCCCCGCTTGCGGGGAGAGGGTTAGGGTGAGGGGCAACGACGCTTGCGGCAATGTAAGCGCCGCGCGTGCTTTATCTGTGTCGGGACGAGAACCGAACCACGAGCAGTTTGTTATAATCCCGCCCAGTCATTGGGGAGTAGCCGTTCCGCCGGTCTTCGGCGGAAGAACGCGTCAACATACTTGCGCATCGGGCTTCGACACGCGAATCACGTGTCAGGAACCGGTCGCATGGCGCGTTCGGTACCGCGACAGCGGTCTGGCGAGACCTTTGGCATCGGTCTTCGCTCGTGAGTCGGGCGGGAAGGCCGTGCCAATGGTCCACGCGCCGCCCGTCTCAACGGTAACTCCAATGGAAGCACTACTCGTCTCGACCGGCATCGTCGCCCTCGCTGAAATGGGCGACAA
>JAQGNC010000330.1 GCA_028292065.1 Betaproteobacteria bacterium | reverse complement strand
CGGTGCTGCCGCGCCTGGGGCGCCCGCCGCGGCGATCGGGGCGGCCGCCGGCAGGGCGGCCTTCGCGGGTCGCGCAAAGCTGTCGTCGACGACCGCGTAGAGCACGGCGCCGAGCGCGATGCCTGCGAACAGTGCGGCGGCCGCCCACGCATACGGGTGGGCGGCGCGCGCGCCGCGCGGGGCGTGACCGAATTCGCTGTCGCGCAGCGCCGCGCGCACGTGGCGCGGCTCTATGGTGTGAGTGTTTTCGGAGAACGCGGCGAGCAGCGCTTTATCGGCGATGAGGTTGATGCGGCGGGTGAGACCGCTCGACGCCCTCGCGATCTGCCGCACGACCGTCGGGGAAAATATCTCCGGCCCGCGGTAGCCCGCGGCGCGCATCCTGAACATCAGGTATTCGCGCACTTCGTCGTCGCCGAGCGGGTCGAGCCTGAAGCTGTGGGCGATGCGATCACGCAGCTGGCGGATGTCCGGCCGGCGCAGGATTTCGTCGAGCTCGGGCTGGCCGAAAAGCACCATCTGCAGGAGCTTGTCGTTGCGAGTCTCGAGGTTGGACAGCAGCCGGATCTCCTCGAGGGTCGCGAGCGGCATGCTCTGCGATTCCTCGATGAAGAGCACGACGCGGTGTCCCGCCGCGTGCTGCTGGAGCAGGTGCTGCTGGAGCGAGTGCATCACTTCGAGGCGGTCGGCGTGGCGGTCGATCCCCAAGCCGAGCTCGAAAGCGATCGCGTGCAGCGCTTCTTCCGGCGCAACGCTCGGGTGCGCGAGGTAAACGCTCTCGACGTTGGGCGGCAGCCGGTTCTGCAGCATGTTGCACAGCATCGTCTTGCCGCTGCCGACTTCGCCGCTGACTTTCACGATCCCTTCGCCGTGCGTGATCGCGTAAATCAGCGCTTCGAGCACCGGTCCGCGGTTGCCGCCGGTGAAGAAGAAATCGGTGTTCGGGGTGATCTTGAAAGGCGCCTGCGTCAGGCCGAAGTGTTCATAGTACATAGGCATGCTCGCGCCGGCGGCGTGCCGCGGGCGCTCTCCTGTGGTTGAGGCGAATCGGGTCAGTCGGGTTTGCCGGCTTCATCGCTGTTCGCGTAGTTCTGCATGCGGCTGTAGAGGGTGGTGCGGTGGATTCCGAGCAGCTTCGCCGCGCGGGTGAGATTGCCCTGGGTGATCGCGAGCGCGGCTTCGACGTAGCCGCGCTCCCACTGCCGCAGCGTCGAGTCGAGGTCGAACGATTTCTGCACCTGGAGCTGACGCTTCGCCGCCTCGAGTATCGAGCCGAAATCCTGGGTGAGCGGCAGCCCCGGCAGCTCGATGTCCATGCTTTCCATGTCGAGCTCGGTCTGGAGCTGCTCCGCGGTCACCTGCTCGCCCGCGCACTTGGTCGTGAGCCTGATGACGATGTTGCGCAGCTCGCGGACGTTGCCCGGGAAGCTGTAGTCGAGCCACAGCGCCATCGCGCGCGGCTCGAGCTCGAAGCCACGCACCCCCGCCTGGCGCGCGTAGAGCTCGCGGAAATGATCGAGCAGGAGCACCTTGTCGTCGCGCAGATCGCGCAGCGGCGGCACGTTGAGGGTGAACACCGAGAGACGATGATAGAGATCCGCGCGAAAACGGCCGTTGCGGATCTCCTGGCGCATGTCGCGGTTGGTCGCGGCGATCACGCGGGCGTTCGACACGCGGTTCTGGGTCTCGCCGACGCGCTGGAACTCGCCGTTCTCCAACACTCGCAGGAGCTTCGCCTGGAGCTCGAGCGGAAGCTCGCCGATCTCATCGAGGAAAAGGCTCGAGTCCTGCGCGTCTTCGAAGTAGCCCGCGCGCGCGTTCGTCGCGCCGGTGAAAGCGCCTTTCGCGTAGCCGAACAGGGTGGGCTCGACCAGCGTCGGCGAGATCGCGGCGCAGTTGAGCGCGAGAAAAGGGCGCCCTGCGCGATGGCTGAGGGCGTGCAGCGACTGTGCGACGAGCTCCTTGCCGCTACCCGATTCGCCTTCGATCAGCACCGGAAAAGGCGCGTTGGCGAATTGGCCGATCTGCTGCTTCAACTTCTCGACGAGGAGGCTTTTGCCGAGGAGGCCGCTTGGCGGCGGCGCTTCGAGCTCGGCGCCCTGCATCTGCAGCGCGCGCTTGAGCAGCTGCTTGAGCTCGTCGGGGTCACACGGCTTGTGCACGAATTCGACCGCGCCGAGGGTGCGCGCGTGGCGCGCGTTCACCTCGTCGCTCTGGCCCGAGAGCACGACCACTTTCATCCGCGGCGAGTGCGCGATGAGCTCGGTCACGAGCCTGAAACCTTCGTCGGGGCGGTGCGGGGTCGGCGGCAGGCCGAGGTCGATCAGGGCGAGCTGGGGCGGGCGGTCGAGCTGGCGCAGCAGGCTTTTGACTTGCGCGCGGGAGTCGGCGACGTAGACGTTGAAATCGCTGCCGAGCACGAAGTTGAGCGTATCCGAGATCAGCGGATCGTCGTCCACGATCAGCAGGTCCGGTCTGTTCTCCTCAGCCACTCCCGGTTCCCCCGCGTCGATCCCGTTCGCGGCTATTGTGACAGAACGCACTGAATGTACAAGCGCCGCGAGCGCTCATGCGGCAACCGGCTCGCCTATGCACGCCAGGAACGCTTCCTCGAGGTTCGCGCCGCCGAACTTCGCCATGAGCTCGGCGGGCGTGCCGGCGAACATCAGGCGTCCGTTCTGCAGCACCGCCATGCGGTCGCAGATCTCCTGTACGTCGGCGAGCGCGTGCGACGTGAAAAATATCGTGCGCCCGGCATCGCGCAGACGGCGCATCTCGCGCTTCAATAGGGCCCGGGCTTTAGGGTCGAGCCCGCTCGTGGGCTCGTCGAGCACCTGCAGGGTCTTGCCCGAGAGCAGGCACGCGGCGAGGCCGAGCTTCTGGGTCATGCCTTTGGAGTAGGTGCGCGCGGGGCGCTCGAGCGCCGACACTGCGAGGTCGAGGCGCCCGAAAATCCGCGTCGCCTCACCCTCGTCGTAGCTGTTCCGGTGCAGCTCCGCCATGTAGCGCAGGAAATCGCGGCCGGTGAGGTAGTGCGGCGGATTGAAGCGCTCGGGAAGAAAAGCGAGATCCGCGCGCGACGCGGTCGTGCTCGCCGGCACGCCGAAGATCCTGATGCTGCCGCTGTCGGGCGCGGTGAAATCGAGCATGCACTTGATCAGCGTTGTCTTGCCCGCGCCGTTGCCGCCGACCAGCGCGAAGAGCTCGCCTCGCCGCACCGCAACGCTGAAATCGTCGAGCGCCGGGGTGGCGCCGAAAGTCTTGGACACCGCATCGAATTCCAGCGCAGGTCCGGTCGAGCTCGCATCAGCCATCGCGATAAGGTACCGCAGGCGCGCTTCGCGGTAAATCGGCAGACCACGACAGCGGCCACTAATCGCGGTCATGTCCAAGCCCGCCGCTACAGGAGACGAGAACCCGCGGCGGCGATTCAGTTACAATTCGCCCTTTTTGGTGCTGGCGCGTGCCCCCTGTGGCTCAAGAGCCCCTGATCGAAATATCCGACGTCGGTTTCGCCTACGACCGCCGCCCCATCCTGACCGGCATCAACATGGTCATACCCAAGGGCAAAGTGGTGGCGATCATGGGCGTCAGCGGCTCGGGCAAGACGACGCTGCTGCGCCTGATCTCCGGCGTGGTGAAGCCGACGCGGGGTGAAGTGCGGGTCGGCGGTGCGCTCGTCAACGAGCTTACGCCCGACAGCCTGTACAGGATGCGCCGGCGGATGGGCATGCTGTTCCAGTTCGGCGCGCTCTTCACCGATCTTTCGGTTTTCGACAACGTGGCTTTCCAGATGCGCGAGCACACCGATTTGTCCGAGCGCATGATCCGCGACCTGGTGATGATGAAGCTGCACGCGGTCGGTTTGCGCGGGGCGCACAACCTCATGCCTTCCGAGCTCTCGGGCGGAATGGCGCGGCGGGTCGCGCTCGCTCGCGCGATCGCGCTCGATCCGATGCTGATGATGTACGACGAGCCGTTCACGGGCCTCGATCCGATCTCGCTCGGGGTGATCGGGAATCTCATCCGGCGCCTGAACGACGCGCTCGGCGCGACGTCGATCGTGGTTACGCACGACGTGCAGGAAGCCCTCGATATCGTCGATTACGTGTACTACCTTTCGGACGGCCGCATGGTCGCGCACGGCACGCCCGACGACATGCGCAACTCGACCGATCCCCTGGTGCGCCAGTTCGTGTACGGCGAGCCCGACGGGCCGGTGCCTTTCCAGTATCCGGCGCGGGACTTCGCGCAGGACCTGAAGTTGGTTCACTGAAATACCGAACACGTAAACCCGTCTGAAAAACAGAAGAACCCCCGCTCAGAGATGTTCAGCCGTTCAGCAACCTTAAGCGTACGCAGTATCGGGCACCACGCCGTGGACATCGTGTGGCGGCTCGGCTATGCGAGCCGCTTTTTCGCCCTCACCGTGGCGAGCTCCGGCCCGACTTTCCGGCGCCTGCGGCTGCTCATCCGCGAGCTGTACTTCACCGGCGTGCTGTCGCTCATCATCATCCTGGTGTCGGGTCTTTTCGTCGGCATGGTGCTAGGCCTTCAGGGCTATCACACCCTGCAGACGTACGGCTCAGAATCGGCGCTGGGCGTGCTCGTCGCGCTGTCCCTCGTGCGCGAGCTCGGTCCGGTCGTGGCCGCGCTGCTGTTCGCCAGCCGCGCCGGTTCGGCGATGACCGCCGAGATCGGGCTCATGAAAGCGACCGAGCAGCTCGCCGCGATGGAAATGATGGCCGTCGACCCGATCGCGCGCGTGGTCGCGCCGCGCTTCTGGGCGGGCGTGATCTCGATGCCGCTGCTCGCCGCGCTCTTCAGCGCGATGGGGATCTTCGGCGGCTATCTGGTCGGGGTGGTGCTGATCGGCGTCGACGAAGGCTCGTTCTGGTCGCAGATGCAGGCCGCGGTCGATTTTCGCAACGACATCATGAACGGGGTGATCAAGAGCTTCGTGTTCGGTGTCGCGGTGACGTGGATATCGCTGTTCGAAGGCTACGACGCGCCGCCGACCGCCGAAGGCGTCTCGGGCGCGACGACCCGCACCGTGGTCACCTCGTCGCTCGCGATACTCGGCCTTGATTTTCTGCTGACCTCATTCATGTTTCGGGGGCTTTGATGGAACGCTCTAAACTCGACCTGTGGGTCGGTCTGTTCGTCTGCGCCGGGATCGGCGCGCTGCTGGTGCTCGCAATGAAAGTCGGGAACATGACGACCGGCGGCATCGGCGGCGAGAGCTACACGGTGTATGCGAACTTCGACAACATCGGCGGGTTGAAGCCGAGGGCCGCGGTCAAGAGCGCGGGCGTGGTGGTCGGGCGTGTCACCTCGCTCGGCTTCGACAACGAGCGCTTCAACGCGCGCGTCGTGCTCGCGCTCGACAGCCAGTTCAAGTTCCCGAAAGACACCACCGCGTCGATCCTGACGTCGGGCCTGCTCGGCGAGCAGTACATCGGACTCGAAGCCGGCGGCGACTCGGCGAATCTCGTCAACGGCGACTCGCTCAAGCTCACGCAGTCGGCGGTCGTGCTCGAGAAGCTGATCAGCCAGTTCCTGTACAGCAAAGCGGCCGAAGGCGGCGATACCGCCAAAAAGTGACGTCGTCGCCCAGGCCGAACGCGCCGGGCAA
>JAQGNC010000319.1 GCA_028292065.1 Betaproteobacteria bacterium | reverse complement strand
CTCGGACGAGAGATGCGAAAGGCTGCCGTTGCCGCCGGACGCGAAGACGAGCTTGCCCGGGCTCGAGCGCACCGCCGCGATGAAATCCCGAAGGTTCTTCACGTGCGACGACGCGTGCACCACGAGCACGTTCTGCACCGTCGCGATCCGCGAAACCCCGGCGAAATCGCGCAGCGGCTGCTGCGCAAGCGCCGGATAAAGGCTCGGATTGGTCGCGAACGACGTCGAGACGAGCAGCAGCGTGTAGCCGTCTGCCTTCGCTTTCACCGCGCGCGCCGCCGCGAGATTGCCGTTCGCGCCCGGATGGTTGTCGATGACGAACGGCTGGCCGAGGAATTCGGCGAGCGCAGGTGCGGTCACGCGCGCGACGAGGTCGGTCGTGTCGCCCGCAGGCTGGCCGACGATGAGCCTCACCGGTCTTTCCGGATGCGCCGCCGCACGCGAGCAGCAGCGCGAAGCACGACGTGGAAAACACGAAATCGGGCCGCATGAAGCGCATGACTTCCCTCGTTACCGTATCGTAACCCTAACCCTCGTCGCAACGCGGTCAATGACCGCGCGCCGCGCGTACAATCCGCGCTCACGTCGCGCGCACAAGCGACAAGAACCACGGGCGAGGAGAACCACCATGAACTGCCGAAGCGACGTTGCGTCCTTCATTACCTTTGCGTCCCTTAGTACCTGCTTTGCTTTTCCGGGCGTCGCGGTCGCAGCCGCGTCACCGGCGTCGGCGGGCCTCGCGGCGAATTCCTTCCCCGAGCGCTCGGTGCGCCTGATCGTTCCGTTTCCGCCCGGCGGCGTGAACGACATCGTGTCGCGGCTCATCGCCAACCAGCTCAATACCCTGTGGTCGCGTCCGGTGATCATCGACAATCGCGGCGGCGCCAACGGCAACATCGGCGCCGACATCGCCGCCAAATCGAATCCCGACGGCTACACCCTTTTCATCGTGTCCTCGAGCATCACGAGCAACGTCGCGCTGTATCCGAAGCTGCCATTCGATCTGAAGCGCGATTTCGCACCGATCAGCACGCTCGTCACCGGCGCTTACGCGCTGGTGGTCAACCCTTCGCTGCCGGCCTCGACCGTGCAGGACCTCATCCGGCTCGCGAAAGCCCAGCCGCGCAAGCTCGACTTCTCGTCGTTCGGGGAAGGCAGCTCGGCCCATCTCGTCGCCGAGCTCTTCAAACGCACCGCCGGCATCGAGATGATTCACGTGCCCTACAAAGGCGGCGGTCCCGCGATGACCGCGGTCATGACGGGCGAAGTTCACATGACTTTCGCGAACCTGTCGGTCGCACTGCCGCAGATCAGAGCCGGCAAGCTGAGGGCGCTCGCGGTGAGCAGCCTCAGGCGTAAAGAGAGCCTCGCGAACGTCCCGTCTCTCGACGAAGCGGGGCTCAAAGGATTCGACGCGACCGCGTGGGTCGGCCTGCTCGCGCCGGTCAAGGTTCAGCGGCCGCTCATCGCGAAGCTCAACCGCGACGTGCGCACCGTGCTCGCCGACGCCGAGCTGCGCAGGCAGGTCGAAGCGCGCGGCCTCGAGACACTGCCCGGGACACCGGAAGGTCTGGCGCGTCACATGAATGCCGAGATCGACCGGTGGGGCAAAGTGATCCGCGATGCAGGTGTGAAAGCCGAAGGTTGAGCTTTCAGGCTATAACGACGCGAGAAAATCCTCCGACGACATCACCTGCGCGAAGAGCGGCAGGATCTTCTCGACTTCGATGCGGTGCACTTCCACGTCGGGGCTCGCGCAGCAGTCTTCGAGCACCTTCACGACGAAGCCCGAATCGTCGGCGTAGCGCGCGGTGCTGTCCACCACCATGTGCGTATAGACCCCGCACAGTGCCAGCGTGTCCACGCCGTGCGCGCGCAGCCACGTGAGCAGCCCGGTATTGAAGAAAGGGCTGACGGCGCGCTTGGTGTAAATCATCTCGTCGGCCCGCGGGGCGATCTCGTCGGGGAACTCGAGACCCCAGGTGCCGATGACGAGCGCCTGCATCCGCTTGATGCGTGCAAGCCGCGCCGACCGGCTGATCGCGTCGGCGTAATCGGCGCGGAACCCCACGCGGATGAACACCACCGGCTGATCTTTCTCGCGCATCGCCTCCTGCACGCGCCTGATCTTCGGTAAAAGCCGCCGCTCGCCGACGACGTTCGAGAAACCTTCCGAGCCGATTTTCCCCTTCGGGTCCACGAGCTCGTTCTGCACGTCGAGCACGAGCAACGCTGTTTTAGACATCATGTATACCTTTTTCAGAATGCATAAACCCCCCTCACCCTCTCCCCGCAAGCGGGGCGAGGGAACTCTTTATCCTGGATGCTGCTGAAAATCGAATGTAGACCGACCGTCACAGCGCCTCGGCTGCGCGCGGCGGCCGGGCGAGCACCTGCGGCGCGTGCAGCGGCACGACGTTGTCGCGGCCGATCTCGTCGATCCTGCCGCTGCGACTCAACACGCGCAGCACCTCGTCGTTGACTCGATACAGGTAGAGCGCCCCGCCGAGCCTGCGCCTGCGCGCCGCTTCTTCGCCGAGCATCTTCGCGCCGGCCGCGTCGATGAAATTCACGCGCACCGCGTCGATGACGACGTGTTTGCAGTCGGCCTCGTGCGGATCGAGGTCCTGGAGCGCTGTGCGCACGTGCTCGATCGCGCCGAAGAAGATCGACCCTTCGATGCGGATCATCCTCACTTGGCTGCTGTCCGGCAGCCCGGGGATGCTCGCCAGCGCCCGGGCGTGCTCGACCGGATCGGGCTCGATCCGAACGACTCGAGGCTGGGACGTGCGCCCGAGATACAGCATCAGCGAGAGCATGACCCCGAGGTAGATGGCGAAGCCGAGCTCCACCAGCAGCGTCGCGAGCAGCGTGACCGCGAGCACCACGCTCTCGGAGCGGCTGATCCGGAAGATTTTCCGGATACGCTTCAGGTCGACGAGCCCCCACGCGACCAGCAGCAGCACGCCCGCCATAGCCGGGATGGGCAGGTATTGCGCGAGCGGCGCGACCGCGAACAGCACGAGGACGAGAAACAGTGCCGAGAAGACCGACGCGAG
>JAQGNC010000313.1 GCA_028292065.1 Betaproteobacteria bacterium | reverse complement strand
TAGCCGCAATGGCAAGATTCGTTTAAAGCACCAGATCGGAATAGTCGTCGCCTGAGCAAGGAATCGCCCGAACCAACTTGTCGCAGCATTCAGCAGGGTTGGCCCGACTCGACAGTAGACTTACCGCTACGTCATTGTTGAGAAGAATATGTTGATCTCTGGGCGTGGGCGCCAATAACTCTTTCGCTCGAGAGACCGCCGCCGCGGCCGCGCCCTCTTCCCCCTGTCTCGCGACGTCACCTGCGAGCGTCAGCTCGGAATATGCGGCCGAACTACGCAATCCCCGCTCGAGGAACCACTCGACGCTCGCTCGTAAGGCGTCATTGCAATCCGGAAAGTCGACGACGAGCTCTTTGAAACGCAGGAGATATCCGTATAGCTTCAATTCGCCGACCGACGGATGAGCATGCAACTCACCCCAGAGCACCCGGGCTTTCTCAATCTGGCCTGTACATCGCAGCAGTATCAGGTCCGCCAATCGTCCGACAAATCGCTCATCGACATTGGTGCGCATGATGAGCTGCTCAGCCAATGCCGCCGCCTCGCCGTGATCGCCAGTCTCCATGCAGCACGCGCACAGTAGTGCATCCGAGAAGGCCGACTTCGACGACAATTGTCGCAAGAGCTCGCGGGCTTTCCGGAAGTCGGAAATTGCATAGGCGAGCTCCGCGGCCCATAGCAGGAGCCGATCCTGCTGATCGGCGAACAACTCGGCGTTACGGCCGCCGACAGCAGCGGCGATCTGCGCCACGTACCATGATTGGTCGGCACTCTCGGTAACTCCAGCCGAGAGGTGCGAGATGACCTCCTCGACGGTGGCCATATCACCGAGCTCGACCGAGAATCGCAGTGCTTGTCGCAACGCGAACGACACGTGCGGCTGCGTTGAAACATTTGCGACTGCGCCCTGGTAGTAGTCTCGCAGTACGCGCCGCGCCAATAACAGATTGCCTGCGAGCGGCAGGTCTGTACGCACCGCCTCAGCTACGTCTTCGTTATCTAATCCCAGCAGGTCACCCTCGTGAATTGCGACAAATTCTGTTTCGATCAATTCTTCGACGACGCCTTTTGTCGCCAATACGCTTAGTTTTTCGAGCGACAGGCCGAGCAAGGCTCGCGGCATCGCTTCGCCGTGCACGAAGAGCAGGCAAAGCGCAAACCGTCCCGTTGACGTCAGTTGTTGGATTTGTACTCGATATTGCGAAACAGCTCCGCTTTTAAGGCTCTGGAGTTGTAACGGCGCGTCCAACATCCGCTTGGTGGAAAGCGAGAATCGCAGCTGACGAACAACTCGAACGTTGCCATCCCACGATTGGTAATACTCACCGGTGACCTCGCCGGCGTCCGGAACCGTCAATCGCAGCAATCTCTGGAGATGCGGCTTACTCAATCGGAACAGTTCGACGATGTGCAGCCACCTTGCATCCTGCAACGAGGCGGTTTCGATCAAGTCCACGAAGGGCTGATTGAAATCGCCCGTAGGCGTGTCCAAAGTGTATTCGAGCATGACGCTATGCTGCGTCTGCGGACCCGCCACGTCGCTGAGGAAGTTCAAGCTGAGCTGATCGATGTGCTGGGCTTCCCGAACCACGAGAACAAGGGGCATTACTTCAACAACACTCCGGATATACCGGCCACACGTATCGATAGCCTCGCGAGAATCGCTCGTAAGCTGCTTCTTCTCACTGTGGTCACCCGTATTCAGGATGCGATCGAGGAGCTCCAGTGCCAGGTGATATGCGGCCCTTACTCCGGGAGGCTGGCGAACCGCCGCTTTCAGATCTACTGCTTTGGCTCGCCGGAATCGGTCGGTCTTCAGGAAGGTTCCGAAGTCCGGTGCCGAGGATGTCCCGGGGGATGCTTTCAACGCATGATCCAGCGCCTGCGCACAGCGCTGTAGATAGAAGCCCTGGTACACACTGTGGGCGACGCTCTTGGCTCGGACCTGGGGCTCTAGGGCAACGGCGAAAACGCCCGCCGACTGAAGAATCTCGATGATCCTGCTTGTCAGGCGCGTTTTGCCGAATCCCGACGGAGCTTTCAGGATAATGAGAGACGAACCCGGATGCCGCGGAGGTAAAAGCCCCAGGAGCAAACTCAAGTCTTGCTCCCGGTTCACAAACTCTGGTGATCCCTCTTGCACGACTCTCGCAGGGTAGGCCACTGATAATTCCTAGTTATCCGTCCTCCTGTCGACGAGTTGTTGTAAAGCCCGGCGTAACCCGTTGTCGGTCACATGCGTGTAAATCTCCGTGGTGGCGATGCTGTGATGCCCGAGGAGTTTCTGAACGTAGCGAATATCCAGGCCGGCTTCGAGCCAGCGCGAGGCGGCAGTATGTCTGAGCATGTGCGGGGTTATTCTGCGTGGGATGCCCGCGTTTTTTGCTGTGCGGCGCAGGGCCTGTCGGAGGTTGTCCGTGGTGATCGGTTTTCCGCCGACGGACACGAGCAGCGTCGGGTTGTCCGGCGCTCTCGATTCGCGCATTCCCAGATACCGGCTGATGGAAGTGGAGAGGAGCGGTTCGAGAACGTAAGCGATCCTCTGGCGATTGCCCTTGCCGTGAATCTTGATGCTTCCATCGACGAGATCCAGGTCATCCAGGCAAATATTCACGAGCTCTCCGACGCGTATCCCCGTCGCAATGAGCAATCCGATGGCGATCTTGTTGGTCAAGGTCTGAAAATCATCGGTTCGCATCCCCTTCGTCGCGATCGCTTTTAATCGAACGATCTCGTCTTTACCGAGTGATCTCGGAAGACGCCTCGGCAGCCTTATTCGTTCTCCGAGGTGCTCGAACGGGTTCGTGGACAGCATCCCTTCTTCCGTTGCCCAGCGAAAAAAAAGCTTGAGGCAGGCGATGCGGCGTTTGATGGTGGTCTCCTTCAGCTCGCACCGGTCCCGCATGTGCCGTATGTATCCGCGCAGGGCCTCTTTATCTACGTCGCACGGCTTCACGGCGGCGCCCGCGTAAAGATGAAAATGCCGCAGGTCGGACTCGTACGCCTTCTTCGTGTGGGTCGAGACGTTGACGGTGGCGTAGTGGTGAGCGAAGAACGCTTTGATGCAGTCGTGCAAGAGCATGGAATTCCCCTGTTGATGGATTCGGTCCGGTTCAGATGCTTTTGCGAGTGCGTGCGTCGCGGCGGGTAAACGTTTCCGTACATGCGGTTTGCACGACGTGGCGGCGATCGGCGGCACGCCAGGATCACGGAGTACGGCGGCCGCCCGGGTTCAAGAATACGGCGCACGGCGTCTCGGCGCGCACGCTAAAATGCAAGCCTTCTCCTACGGAGCAGCGATCACATGGACGACGACGAAGGAGCGGTAGACATCAATGGGTCACCTGTGCGGGTCGGGACCCGGGTGCGCGTGCTGAAAATGAGCGACGAGGTTCTGGAAAGCCTGTCGCCTGAGGACGCGCAAGCGGTCCGATCGATGGAAGGCGGCGTCTTCAAGGTCTACGAAGTCGACGAGTGGGGCGGCGCGTGGGTGAAGAAGAAGTGGAAGTCCGAAGACGGCAAGTCGCTGTCGCACTCGCTGGGTCTCGGGCCGAACCAGATGGAAGTCGCAGCCGACCGCTGACACGGCAGAGTTTTCGTTTTATCCAACAACACGCGCAATAGCGCTGAAAGGGAGCCCCGCATGGATGAAGCTACAGGTCGCCGCCGTTTTCTCCGGAATGTCACTGCACTCGGGGCGGCCGGAGGGGTGTCGGGCGCGCTCGGCGCGCAGGAAGCGAATGCGCAGGTTGCGCACACCCAGATTGCCGCTGCGGCGGTAGCGGAGCGCGGGTCACCCGCCGCGGCAGGGCGTCTCCCGCGTATTCAGCTGATCGTCAGCGCAGGCACTTTGCCGAGCGTGGGCAAGGACCGCATGGATCTGCTGCGCTATCGCGAAAGCGGCATCCCGCGGCTGACCGGCGAGCAGTTGCTCGCGCCGCTGCCGGAAGTCGCGGCGATCGCGAGAGTCGAGGTCGAGCCCGGCAAGCCGTGGGACAACACGACTTACGACGCGCTGCGCGCGCTGTCGCTGCGCGTGAACGAGCTCCTGCGCTCACCCGACATCGACGGCGTGGTCTACGTCCAGGGCACCAACACGATCGAAGAGACGGCTTATTTCTTCAGCCTCACGGTGCGCAGCGAGAAGCCGCTCGTCGTCACCGGCGCGCAGCGTCCGTATAACGGGCTGAGCACCGACGGTCCGATCAACCTGCTCGACGCGGTGCGCGTCGCGTGCTCGCCGCAGACTCGCGGCAAAGGTACGGTCGTCGTTCTCAACGGCGAGATCAACGCGGCGCGCGACGTGACCAAGACCAATTCGTATCACCTTCAGACGTTTCGCACGCGCGACCTCGGTCTCCTCGGCTATGCGGACCCCGACAGGATCGAGTATTACCGCACCGCGCATCGCCGGCATACGGTCAATAGCGAGTTCGACATCGCGGGCGTCAAGACCATGCCGTACGTGGGTATCGTCTACATACACACCGGCACCCGCCCGGGTGAAGCCGACGCGCTGGTCAAGCTCGGCGCGAAAGGAATCATCATCGGCGGCGCCGGCGCGGGCTCGCCGGGGAATCTCGACGACGAGGTTCGCGCGATCGTGAAGAACCGCAGCGCGGTCATCGTGCAGAGCTCGCGGGTGGGCGAAGGACGGATCGTGAAGCACAACAACTGGTACTGGCCGGGAATGGTCGTCGCCGACACGCTGAGCCCGCAGAAGGCGGCGCTGCTGCTCTCGCTCGCGTTGACGCGTACATCGAATCCCGACGAGATCCAGCGGTTTTACGACGAGTATTGAGGGATAGGCCTCGGACCAAACCGGGGTCTGACCCCGACAAGGGGAGCCTCGGAGTAAACCGGGGTCTGACCCCAATGGCGCTTAGTTAGCGCGCAAGTATTTGATGTGGTGTACAGAAGTAGCTGGCTCTGATCGAATACAAGGGTGTCACCGCCAAGTGCCATTCCAAGGACTCGAGGAGCCAGCCGACATGGATCGTAAAGGGATCGCGCGTACGCAGCAACAACGTATGGTTAATCAACTGCGCCACAGCGGCAGCGCGGCGTTTGTTGAGGTGCTGGCGGGGCCGCAGCTTGGCGATACGCTGCAATCGCTGATGCGTGGGCACCGGCGGCGGATATTTACGCCGGTCGAGACATTGTCGATGTTCATGGCGCAGGCATTGAGCGCCGATCGCGGTTGCCAGAACGCGGTGAATGCCGCGGCGCTGCGACGCCTCGGCGCCGGCCAGCCGGCGTGCAGCACGCGCACGGGCGGTTATTGCCAGGCGCGAGAGCGGCTGGTCACGAACATGGTGAGCACGCTGGCGCGCCGTGCCGGTCAGGCGGTGAGTGGCCACACGTCGGCGGCCGGACATTGGCAGGCGCATCGGGTGAGGCTGGTTGACGGCACGACCTTACGCATGCCGGACACGGCGGCGAACCAGGCGGCGTTTGCGCAGCCGACGAGCCAGCAGGCGGGATTGGGGTTCCCGATCTGTCGGCTGGTGGTGCTGACGTGTCTGGGAAGTGGCGCGCTGCTTGATGCCGCGATCGGTCCCTACCAGGGCAAAGGCGCCGATGAACACACGCTGCTGCGCTCGATGCTGCATACGCTCGAGCCGGGCGAGGTGCTGATCGGCGACGCTTTATATGCCACGTATTTCCTGCTGTGTGCATTACAGGCACGCGGCATTGAGGGGCTGTTCGAGCAGCACGGCGCACGCCGGCGCAGCATCGACTTCAGGCGCGGTCAACGACTGGGCACACGCGATCACCTGATCGTGCTCGCCAAACCGAGGCGGCCCGAGTGGATGAGCATCGACGAATACGAGCGCGCGCCCGAGCAGCTGACGGTGCGTGAACTGTGCGCCGGCGGGCGCACGCTGCTGACCACTCTGCGTTGCCCGAAACAAGCGTCCAAATCCGAGCTCGCCGCGCTCTACGGCTGTCGCTGGCATGTCGAACTGGACCTGCGCAACATCAAGAGCACGCTGGGAATGGACATGCTCAGCTGCCAGTCTGCGCCGATGGTGATCAAGGAGATCTGGGTGTATCTGCTCGCCTACAACGTGATACGGCTGCTGATGGCCAAAGCCGCGGTGCCGGCAAAGATTCTGCCCCGGCAGCTGAGCTTCAAACACACGTTGCAACTGTTCACCGCATCCATCAGCCAGGCGTGCGCACTATGGCGGGGGCCGCACCTCGACTTGCTCGTGCTCATCGCCCAGCGGCGCGTCGGCGAACGGCCCGGGCGCATTGAGCCCAGGGCGATAAAGCGCCGCCCGCCCGCCTATCCATTGCTGACAAAGTCTCGCGCCGTGCTCAAGACAGAACTTCTGAGCCGGCGCGCGCGAGCAGCGCTTAACTAAGTACCATTGGGGTCTGACCCCAAAAAGCCGGGGTCAGACCCCAACCAACGAGGGGAACGCGCGGCGACAGCCGGGAGGGTCAGGGGTGGCCTGCGGCGGGTCCATCCTGCGCTGGTGCGACGACTGCAGCAGGGGCATCAGCCTGCACTTGATCCGGTGCATCCCCTTCGGCTTCCCCTTCCCCTTCCTCTTCATCCTCCTCCGCCTCCTCTGCGGGCAGCCACTGGGTGAACTCGTTTTCGGGGCGAGCACGCTCGGGAATGGTGGCCAGGTAAGCCGTCTCCACCCCATGCGCCCAGTCGATGGCTGTGTCCTCGTACCATTCGCGATCGTCGTCTGCGAGTTGCGGGTCGTCGCTGCTGGCCGTCCAGTTCCACCAGCCTGTCGCGGTGTTGAACCAGTACGCAGCGTTCTTCGCGCGCTGCCGGCGATCCTCCGGTTGCGCTTCGCTCGTGAAGGTGATGTGGAGCTGGCCGTGAGTCCCGCGCTTGGCGGAGAGATACGTGTAATGGACTTCCTGCAGCCACTTGGCGTATCCACCGGTGGGAAGGTCTTCACTGTGGTAGCGGTTGTAGCGCTGAACGACACCCGCGCCGGCGTGAATCGCGGCGACCTGCGCGCGCTGCGCGACCATGCGGGGACTGTCGTGAATGCGCTCGATCATCGCGCGCTGCGCCACGGCCTCCGGGCGCGAATCGATGAAAGGCGCTTCGTCGCGGCCCACGATCGCGGCGGCGGCCTCGGGACGCCCTTTCGCAGTGGCAGCGCTTCGCGCAGGTTTGGCCGCAGACGTCCTGGTATGCATACGCGTCGTCCCCTCGAGTGCAAGCACGAGAACTGAAGGGTGCCGTGCGGCGATGCCGGCGTCAATTCGACGGGCGCGGGGAAAACGGCCCTGACCCGTAAACCGGGGTCTGACCCCAAAAAGACGGGGTCAGACCCTGAGGTTTCCCCGCATTTTATGTTGCTGCACAGGCGTTGATCGCCTGGTCGCGCAGCGGTGGAATGGCTGCCCATGGGGCGAGGCGGTCGAGCCAGTGGGACGGTGCGGCTGAGAGCAGGATGCGTCGGGCGAGCGTTAATACGGAGATTTCCGGGCGTGTTTTGCGGCGCGTCGCCATGAAGTCGAGCTCGAACTGATGCGCTTTGGCATGCTCGCCGATCAGCCGCTGAACGAAAGCCGCCAAGTGCCCGATCAAGAGCAGCATTTGCAGTCGCTGGCGTGTGCGCGAGCGTGTAATGCTCAGGCCTTGGCCATAACGCAGGTTCTTGGTATCGCGAAATGACTGTTCGATGCGCATACGCTGGGCGTATAGCCGCACGATACTGGCGGCCGGCAGATGGTTCAGTCGGGTTGAGGCTGCGAGCAGCCAAGGCTCTCCAGCCGCGCGCGCACATTTGGTGCTGGTGCGCCCCCGACGGCGCCGACCGCGCATGTTTAGTCGATGTCGGCCGCGCGAGGCCTGTTTGACGAGCACGAGTCGCACTTGTGTCGGATTGCTGCGCACGTAAGTATGCGGGCCCAGATTGCGAGGCTGTTCTGTGGCCTGTGCGTAGAGTGCGGTTGCGCGTACCCAATCGCCTCCATCACACTGCACCAGATTACGGCCCCGAATGCGGCCGATAAACGGCCAGCCACGCTCGCTTACGGCTTTGAACCAGGGCACGCGAAATCCAGCATCCGTCATGACGATCGGCTCGCAGTCGCGAGGCAGCAAGCGGGCCACGTGCGCAAGAAATTGCCGCTGCACCCGGGGATTGCCCAAGCGGTGTTGTGGATGCACTTCCTCGTAGAGCGTCACACTGCGCCCTTCCACTGCCACGCTTGCCCGCAGCCAATGCCACCTCTGATCAGGGGTGAGGTCCGACCAGTCAATCACCAGCAGCAGCTGGCGCACCCCCGTCAACCAGCGCGCCGCCAGCGCCGCATACAGCGACTCGCGCGCCGCGTGTAGCGCCGTGCTGCTGATCAGGCGATCCACGCTCTTGATTCGATGTCGGTAACCTGCGCCCGAGCGCACTGCCAACGCGATCCCCGACAGGCTGAGCGTCGCACCCAATACCACTGCCAGGACCGCTCGCTGACAGGCTGCCGCACGCTTCACGTGCAATCCTTCGAGGCACGGCCCCAGCACTCGCGTTACGATACTTGCTGCATGCATGGCACGCTCCATTTGTTCGTCTCGACAACGACAAGCGGAGCACCGAAGTGCCATGCATGCTTCGTTTTTACAGAACAGTACCGCACAACAATCTGATGTACAACGACTAAATGCGGGGAAACCTCAGGGTCAGACCCCAACGACGGTGGGGTCAGACCCCAATGCGGGTGGGGTCTGACCCCACTCACTGGGCCGCGATGTTCGCCTGTTTCACGATTCCCGCGAAGTGCTTCAGGTCGTCACGCAGCGCGCTCGCCAGCTCTTCGGGCGTCGACGTGGCGTTCTCGAGGCCTATCGTCGAGATCTTCTCGGCGCTTCCCGGCTGGCGCAGGACGCGGGCGATGTCGCGGTTCAACCGCTGGACGACGTCGGCGGGCGTGCCGGCCGGCGCGAGGATCGCGTAGTAGGCGCGAGCCGCTTCCATCTGCGGCAAACCGAGCTCCCTGAAAGTGCGCACTTCCGGCAGCACCGGCAGGCGCTTGGGTCCGATGACCGCGAGCGCTCTCAGTTTGCCCGAGCGGATCTGCTCGATCGTGCTCGCCGAATCGAACATGAAATCGACTTCGCCCGACACCAGCGCATTCATCGCCGGCGCGATTCCCTTGTAAGGCACGTGGTGCGCGTTGGTGCCGGTGTAGGCGTTGAAGAGCACGCCGGCGAGGTGGGGCAGGGTGCCTTCGCCCGACGAGCCGTAGTTGAGCTTCGCCGACTGCGCTTTCAGCAGCGGGACGAATTCCTTGTAGGTCGAGACGTTGAGCTTCGGGTGCACCACCAGTATCAGGTTCTGGCGCGCGGGCATGATGACGGGCGCGAAGTTTTTCTCGGGATCGAAAGGCAGGGACTTGTAGAGGTACGGCTCGATCGCGAGGGTGCTCGAGCTCGTGATGAGCAGGGTGTAACCGTCGGGGGGCGCTTTCGCGACGTAGTCCGCGGCGATCGTGCCGCCTGCGCCCGCGCGGTTCTGCACCACGACCGGCTGGCCGAGCGCGCCGCCGAGTCCCTGCGCCACGATCCGTGCGACAGCGTCGATCGAGCCGCCCGCGGGGACGGTGACCACGAGGTTCACGGGTTTGGTGGGGTAGGTCTGCGCGGATGCCGTGGCGGCGAGTAGCGAGGCGAGCACGAAGGTTGCGAGCTTCAGGCGGAGGATGGGTGTGGTCATCGGGTTTATTCCTTTCTTTGTGCTTTCGTTGGTGCGGCTGCCTGCCTCGGATCAAACCGAGGTCAGACCCCCATGAAGCCGGGGTCTGACCCCACCTCGCCATCTCGGATCAAACCGGGGTCAGACCCCAACAAAACGGGGTCTGACCCCCAAAGCGGGGTCTGACCCCAAACACGGTTTGACCCCTACGGTTCCGGGGCGACGACGTCGGGCTTGCGCGTCGCCAGCGCGACGCCGGTGATGCCGACGAACATTCCCGCGAGCGCGAGACCGCTCAGTTCGTCGCCGAACAGAAGATAGGCCATCGCGGAGGTCGTCAGCGGGGTGAGAAAGAACAGGGTCGCGACGCGAGTCGCTTCGCCGTGCTCGATCAGGTGATAGAGCAGAGAGATCGCGCCGACCGAGAGCACGAGCACCAGCCACGCGAGCGCGAAGACGAGCTCGCCGGTCCATTGCACCTGGTGCGTCTCGACGAAGAGCGCGAGCGGCAGGAGGAGCAGCAGCGCCGCGCTGAACTGGATCAGCGCGCCTGAGCGCAGGTCGAAGCTGGGGCAGTAGCGCTTCTGGTACAGCGTGCCCGACGTGATGCTGACGAGCGCGAGCAGCGCCCATGCGATGCTGACGCCGCTCAGGGCGTCGAGCGCGAGCTTGTCCCACATCACCAGGAGGACCCCGCCGAAACCGAGGGCGAGGCCGAGCCACTGCAGCAGGCTCACGCGCTCGCCGAGCAGCGGTGCCGCCGCGAACGCGGTGACGATCGGCTGGAGCCAACGACGAGCGCGACCATTCCCGCGGGCATCCCGTGGTAGACCGCTGCGAAGCATCCGCCGAGATAGCCACCGTGGATCAGCGTACCCGAGATCGCGATGTGCGAGCCTTCGCGCAGGCTGCGCGGCCAGCGCGCGTGCAGGAAAAATGCGAGCGGCAGTATGAGCAGGATGACGAAGACGAAGCGCAGGCAGAGGAAGGTGAAAGGCTCGACATAAGGCACGCCGAGCTTCGCGCCGATGAATCCGGTGCTCCACAGCAGGACGAAAAGGCCGGGGGCGAAGCGCGACCAGTCGAAGGGGGCGTTGCGTTGCACGGGGAGCGGTCTGTTTCCTGGATTCGGCATGTGCCGATTGACGATCGAGCCGCGCGCCGCGCATCGGCGCGCCAGCCGGCTACCACCGGGGCGGATGTTACTCGATCGGCTTCACGTTGTACTGCCTGACCGCTTTGGACCAGCGCACGACTTCGCTCGACAGGAATCGGCCGAACTCGTCCGGCGAAACCGGCGCCGGATCGAGGCCTCGCTGGCGCAGCGTCTGCGAAGCGGGGCCGCTCGCGAGCACTTTGTTCAGCTCGGCGTTGACGCGGTTCACGATGGCGCGAGGCGTGCCGTCGGGAACGAGCATCCCGTACCACCCGCGGATCTCGAACCCTTTGAAACCCTGCTCGTCGAGTGTCGGCACGTCCGGGAGCTCGCGCGATCGCTTCAACGTCGTGACGGCAAGCGGTCGCAGCCGGCCTGCCTTGACCATCGGCAGCGCGGAGCCGGGCCCGGAGAAGGCGACCTGGACTTCGTTGCCGACCATCGCGGTCATCAATGGCCCGGTTCCCCGATACGGAACGTGAGTGAGCTTCAGCTTCGCGACCGAATAGAACACTTCCTGCGATACGTGCGAAATCGCGGCGCCCGATCCGAAGTTGTACTTCCCGGGAGTCGCCTGCGCGAGCCTGATGAATTCGGCGAGGCTCTTTGCCGCAACCGACGGATGCACCGTCATCAGGTACGGCTGTTCGACGAGCATGCCGACCGGCGCGAAGTCCTTCGCCACGTCGAAGGGCGCTTTGTCCATCATCGCCGGCGCGATCACCGTTGCCGCATCGACGATGACGAGCGTATAGCCGTCACTCGCCGCCTGCGCCGCGATCTGCGTTCCAACCACGCCTTGCGCGCCGGTGCGATTGTCGATGAGCACGTTCTGCCCGAGCGCTTCGGTGAGCGGCGGCGCGATCACACGCGCGACGAAATCGGTTCCGCCGCCCGGCGGGAACGGAACGATCAAGCGGATCGGCTTGGTGGGATAGCGCGCCGGTTGTTCCGCGGCGAACGCGTGGCACTGAGCCAGCGCCAGCACTGCACCGGCGCAAAGCAGCGCACGACGCGTTGCGGTTGACGAACGCGCACGCGCCGACGTCGGCAGCGAAGCCGGAGGATGAACCGACATGCTCAGATCTTCGTCAGGTCGAGGGTCGAGTGCGCGAAGAGCTCTTCGGGCGCGACCTTGCGCTGCGACAGTCCCTGCGCGTGGTGATAGCGTGTGAAAGTCTCGAGCACGTGGCGATTGGGCTCGAAGCCGTAGCTCCAGTAATCGTTCCCCATGAGCGCGCGCGCTTTGTCGAACTCGGACACGCCCCACGGCAGGCTGGTAAAGAGATGGCCGATCTGCCCGAGCTCGTACATCGTCAGCTCTTTCGCGCGCATGAAAGCCTTGAGCACGCTCACCGGAAGCCACGGATGGCGCTCGGCGAGGCTCCTGCGAATGCCGATGATGTGCATCGTCGGGAAGATCTTCGTGCGGCGGTAATAGTCTTCCTCGGTGCTGCGGTAATCCGGGAAGAGCCGTGAGACATTCGGCGCGCCGCGCTCGAAGCACGACGGCGCGCGCGCACTGATCACCGCGTCGAGCTCGCCGGCTTCGAGCATCCCCGACAGCGTCTTGCCATCGGCCACTTGCTCGAGCTCGACGTCCGCAGGCAACTGCAGTGGTGAGCGCTCGAGGCGTCCCGGTTCTTCGAGGCCGCCCCGGCGCCAGTGAATGGACTCGGGCTTCACCCCGAAATCGTCCTGGAGGATGCCGCGGATCCAGACGTTGGCGGTGATCTGGTATTCCGGGAGGCCGATCGTTTTCCCCGCGAGCGCCTGCGGGCGATCGATTCCGCGATCGGTGCGTATATAGATTCCGGAGTGCCGGAAGAGGCGGGAGACGAAAGCCGGGATGCCGACGTAGGGATTGACCCCGCGCGAAGTCGTCAGCGTGTGGCTGCTGATCGAGATTTCGGACACATCGAACTCCTGCGACGAGAACGCGCGGTGGAACGCTTCCTCGGGCTCGATCGCGACCGGCACCACGTCGCACCCTTCGATCGGCGCGCGTCCGTCGAAGATCGCTTTGGTGCGGTCGTAATCACAGCATCCGAGACTGATTTGCAGCTTGGCCAATTTGTTTTTCTCCTGTGGCGCCGGTCAGATCTGTATGGTTTCCGCCGGCGCGAGCACGCAGCGCAGCAGGCTGTAGGCGGCGAGGCTCGAGGTCTTGGGGTTTTCCGGCAGCGGCACGTTGATCACGCTGAACCTGAAGCTTCCGAAGCGTCCCTCGGCGTCGATCTGGTGCTCGTTGCCGCGCGCGGCGGGGTCCGCGTAGAGCGTCACGTGCGTGGCGTCGAAACCGATCCCCGCGAGCGCAGTGGCCGCGGTCACGTTCGCGTTCTGCGGATAGGTGAGCGCGGCGTCGCGCGCGCTGCCTTCGAAGATCACGGTCGCCGTCGTGACCGTATCGAGGTCGATCACCTTTTCGGCGGGCGTTCCGCGCCACGCATTCACCGGCTTCCTGCCGACGTATCGCACCGAGTCCAGTCCGCCGACCCGCGCGGAGGCGAGCGCATCGAGCCCGCCGATCGCACCGGAGGGGATGCGGATGTGCGTCCCGCCTGTGAGCGCTGCGGCGCGCAGCGCGCTTTCGAGCTCGGGCCTTGCGAGCGCGCCGACCGAGGCGACGAGAAGGTCGACGCCGCGCGTCAGAACCGCTGCGCCGTGTTCGGCCAGAGCCGCGTGCCCCGCGCACTCGACGACGAGCTCGGGTCCCCAGCCCAGGAGCTCGTCGAGCGAGGCGGTCAGCGGAATCCTCGCGTCCATCCGTTGCCTCGCGCGAGCGACGTTCTGGTCGAGCGCACCGACCAGCCGAACCTGGGGGTGCTGCTCGAGGAGCGAGCGCGCCATCACGCACGCGATGGCACCGCTGCCGATGAGTGCTACGGTGCAGGTGCGCATGAAGGCTGTGGCCATTGAAGTCGTTCCGTGTGCGATGAAAAGGCCGTCATCCCGGCGCAGGCCAGGATCCATTTTTAAACCGTTCAACGTCAAAATGGATTCGGGCTCGCGCCTTTTCGGGCGCGTCCGGAACGACGGTTCTCCTGTCAGCCGTGGTGCCGATCACGCTACCGGCTCGCCCGCATGCCGACGAACTTGAGCTGCGAGTACTCTTCCATCGCGTAGCGGATGCCTTCGCGGCCGTAGCCGCTGTCCTTGACGCCGCCGAAAGGATACATGTCGAGGCGGAAGCGGCTCGCTTCGTTGATCCACACCGAGCCGCAGTCGAAGTCGTCGGCCACGCGCAGCGCGGTGTCGAGGCTCGAGGTGAAGCACGCGCCCTGCAATCCGAACTGCGAATCGTTCGCCTGCTCGAGCGCGTGGTCGAGATCGCGGGCGGGCTGCACCACGACGATCGGCCCGAAAGCTTCTTCGCACAGCACCTGCGCTTTACCCGGCGCTTCGACGATGATCCCCGGCGAGACAGTCGCGCCGTCCACCCGCGGCTCGAGCGCGATGCGCGCCCCATGCGTCCTCGCGTCGGCCACCATCGCCATGACGCGCTTCGCCGCAGCGAGGCTGACCATCGTGCCCACGTCGGTCGCGTTGTCTTCGGGGTCGCCGACCTTGAGCTTTTTCGCGGCTGCGACGAAAGTCTCGACGAAGCGCTCGAAAACCGGCTGCTCGACGATGATGCGCTGCGCCGAGATGCACTGCTGTCCGCTCGCTTCGAACGCCGCGGCGGCGATCTTGGTCGCCGCGTCTTCGATGTTCGCGTCGGCGAGCACGAGGTTCGCCGCGTTGGAGCCGAGCTCGGCGCAGAACTTCTTCGGTCCTGCCGCCGCGGCAAGCGCTCGCGCCGCGGCGACGCCGCCGGTGAGACTGACGACAGCGACGTGTCGGTGCGCGACGAGCTTCAGCGCCGCTTCTCGATCGCCGGTGACGACGTTGAACAAACCGTCCGGAAGGCCTGCTTTCTTCGCGAGCTCGGCGAAAGCGAGGGCGACTTCGATCCCGGTCGGGTGCGGCTTGACCACGATCGCGTTACCGGTCGCGAGCGCAGGGGCGAGCTTTTGCACCAGAAGATTGGCGGGCGCGTTGAAAGGGGTGATCGCCGCGACGACGCCATACGGAATGCGGCGGGCGAAACCGAGATGGCCTGCGCCGAGAGGAGACGAGTCGAGCGGCAGGACTTCGCCGCGGCCGGTCATGAGCTCGGCGATCGTGTTGCGCATGAATGCGCCCACCCGCGACGCTTCGAACGCAGCCGCGCGACGCGGCTTGCCGATCGTGCGCACGATCATGTCGGTGATCCGCGCGTGCTCCTGCTCGAAAGCTTTCGCCAGCGCATCCATCCACGCGACCCGCTGCGCGATCGTGCTCTTGCGGTGCGCCAGATACGCGCGATGCGCCGACTCGACCGCGGCGTCTATCGTCGCGCCGTCGTTTTCGACGATTCGATAAAGCGTTGCGCCGTTGACGGGGGAGACCAGATCGAAACCCGCGCTGTCGGCGCCTTCGGATCGTTTGCCGTCGATCCATGCGGTGAGCTGTTTACTCACTTGAGGTGCCCGTCGCGGCGCTTGTAGAGCTCCTCGTCGGCATAACCCATCGTCTCCGGCCGCGATTTGCCGAGCATGACCTGGAAATACACCGGCTCGAGGCTGT
>JAQGNC010000448.1 GCA_028292065.1 Betaproteobacteria bacterium | reverse complement strand
GTCAGCGCTTCGATGAGTCCTTCCCGGAGCGCCGCGAGATAGATCTGGCGCGACGCGGGCGTGATGATCATGCGCACCCCTTTGGCGATGCGCCGGCCTTTGAGGATGGCCGCGGCCTGCCGCAGGTCGTCGAGGCGTCCGTTGGTGCACGTGCCGATCAGCGCGATGTCGATTTTCTGCCCGGCGACTTGCGGAACGCCGATCACGTCGTCGATGCTGTGGTTGCGGGCGACCTGCGGCGCGAGCACTGACGCGTCGATCACGATGCGCTCGGCGTACACCGCATCCGCATCCGCAGTCATCGGCCGCGGCTCACGCGCGCCGTGCGCTTTCAGCCACGCGAACGTCTTGTCGTCGGCTTCGAGGAGCGCCGCTTTGGCGCCGAGCTCGGCCGCGTGGTTCGACAGCGTCATGCGATCGTCGATGTCCATCGCGGCGACGCCTGTACCGCAGTATTCGAGCGCCTTGTAGTTCGCGCCTTCAGCGCCGAAGCGCCCGAGCATCGTCAACGTGACGTCCTTCGCCCACACCCCCGGCTGCAGACGGCCCGCGAGCTCGATGCGGATGGTCTCGGGAACGCGAAACCACAGCTTGCCCGTCATCATCACCGCCGCGACGTCTGTGCCTTCGACGCCGGTGCCGAACGCGTTGAACGCGCCGTACGTGGTCGAATGGGTGTCGGTGCCGACGACGAGATCGCCGCACGTCAGGTGGCCGCCTTCCGGCAGCACCTGGTGGCAGATGCCGTCGCCGATGTCATAGAGAAAAGCGCCGCGCTCGTCGGCGAAACGGCGCATCGCGACGTGGGTATTGGCAGCTTCGGGATTCGGCGGCGGCGAATAGTGATCGAGCACCAGCGCGGTCTTGCCGACGTGGGGCAGACTCGAAGCGCCGAGCGTCTGGAGCTGCTTTAACGCATTGGCGGCGCGGGCGTCGTGGATCATCGCGAAATCGACTCGCGCGACGACGACGTCGCCCGCTTTCACGGTGCGCTCGGCGTGCGTGCCGAGCAGTTTTTCAGCCAGGGTATGAGGCACGGAGGACGTTCGGAAATTGCGAAAGCGGCAATTCTACGGGAGTACGGCTAGCCTGGGACGCCCCGCGTGTGGTATTAAGCGTCCTGCTTTTCCGTCCCGCGCTTCTCCAATCCCGCATGCCCAAGGACACCTCTCTCACTTCGTACGTCGCGCGTTTCATCGTCGACACGCCCGCGCGGCGCATCCCGCGCGACGTGATGCATCTCGCGAAACGCTCGATCCTCGACGGCATCGGGCTCGCGCTCGCCGGCAATGCCGCCGAATCGGGGCGTCTCGTGCGCGCTTACCTGCGCAAGCTCGGCTGCACCTCGAACCGCGGTGCGACGATCATCGGCACGAACCTCAAGGCGCCCGCGCGCTTCGCTGCGTTCGCGAACGGCATCGCCATACACGCCGACGATTACGACGACACCCAGCTCGCGGTCGCGAAGGATCGCGTCTACGGGCTCCTCACCCATCCGACCGCGCCGGCGCTGCCCGCCGCACTGGCGATCGGCGAAGCTGCGAATCGCTCGGGCCTCGATGTGCTCACCGCCTACGAGATCGCAGTCGAAGTCGAGACCAAGCTGTGCGAAGCGATCGCTCCGCGCCACTACGACGACGGCTTTCATTCGACCGCGACCTTCGGCACCCTCGCCGCCGCCGCAGCCGCGGCGCGCCTGATGGGTCTCGACCGCGAGCAGACGCGGCGCGCACTCGGCATCGCCGCGAGCCAGTCGGCGGGCTTGCGCGAGAACTTCGGCACGATGACCAAGCCTTTCCACCCGGGGCGCTCGGCCGAATCGGGTATCGTCGCGGCGGAATTCGCCGCGCTCGGCTGGACCGCCACGCCGATCGTCCTCGAGGCCGGGCGCGGCTTCTTCAAGGCCGCCGGCGGCGGCTACGATCCCGCGGCGATCGACGGCAAGCTCGGCGCGCCGTGGACATTCGCTTTTCCCGGTGTGTCGATCAAGCCGCACCCGAGCGGCTCGCTCACCCATCCGGGCATGGGACTCATGCTCGAGCTCATCCGCGAGCACGACATCCGGCCGCGCGACGTGGTGAGAGTCCGCGTCGGCACCAATCGCCACATGCCCAACGCCCTCATCCATCACCGGCCCAAAAACGAGCTCCAGGCGAAGTTCAGCATGGAATTCTGCATGGCGATCCTGCTGCTCGAGCGCAAGGCCGGGCTCGCCGAATTCACCGATGAAACAGTCAACCGCCGCGACGTGCGCAGGATGATCGAGAAAGTCGAATTCAGCGTGCACCCGGAAGCCGAAGCCGCGGGCTACGAAAAGATGACCACGATCATCGACGTCGATCTCGCCGACGGCCGCACGGTCGGCGGCCGCGCTGATTTCGGCAAAGGCAGCCCGGCGAACCCGATGACCGACGAAGCGCTCGCCGACAAGTTCCGCGAGTGCGCGGCGTGGGGCGGCCTCGCGAAACCAAATGCGCAAAAGATTGTCGATGCCGTCTTCGGTCTCGAGAAAGCAAGAAGCATCCGCGAGCTCACGCGGCTGCTGGCGCTCCCGAACAAAACCAGGACGACAAATAAGAACTGATCAGCGCGAATTCGAAGGACGTGAAGCCGGTGTCATCGCGTGGAGCGCTGCGGGATCGCCCTTCGACAAGCTCGGGACAGGCGCGGTCGCTGTACTCCCCGCAAACATACTTCTCTGTCCCTCTCGCCCTCTGCACCTGAAAGCTTACTGTCCTCCGACTCGATTCTGAAACGTTAAGGAACAGCACTCATGGCAAACCCGCTTCCCACCATCGGCGTCATGCTCGGCGACGTCACCGGCATCGGCCCCGAGATCGCTGCCAAGGTTCTCGCGTCGGGCTCGCTGGCCGACCGCGCGAACTTCGTCGTGATCGGCGACGAGCGCGTGCTGAAGCTCGGCATCGCCGAAGCCGGCGTGACCCTGCCGTACACGCGCTACACGAGCATCGACGAAGTGCGCTTTCCGCGCACCGACCTGCCGCTGGTCGATCTCGGCAACATCGATCCCGCGCAATTCAAGCGCGGCGCGGTCTCGCCCGACTCGGGCCGCCTGACCGGCGACACCCTGAAGACCATGATCGACATCGCGCTCGCCGGCAAGCTCGACGGCATCTCGTTCGCCCCGCTCAATAAAGGCGGGCTGCACCAGGGCGGATGGAAGTTTCACGACGAGCACCAGATGTTCGCGAAGCTCACCGACCACAGCGGCTTCTTCGGCGAAATGAACGTCATCAAGGAATTCAGCACGTTTCGCGTGACCTCGCACGTGGCGCTGCGTGAAGCGATCGGTATGATCACGCCCGAGCGCATCGCCTCGGCCGTGCAGCTCGCGCACGACAGCCTGAGCGCGGCAGGTCACGCCAGGCCGCGTATCGCGGTCTCCGCGCTCAATCCGCATTGCGGCGAGAACGGCCTTTTCGGCGACGAAGAGATCCGCATCATCAGGCCCGCGGTCGATGCGCTGCGCGCCCGCGGACTCGACTGCACCGGCCCGATATCCTCCGACGTGATCTTCCTCAAGGCGCTGCGAGGCGAGTACGACGGCGTGGTCATGATGTATCACGACCAGGGCCAGATCGCGACCAAGCTTCTCGGCTTCAACAAAGGCGTCACGGTGACCGCGGGACTCAAGACCGTGTTCACCACACCCGCGCATGGAACCGCTTACGACATCGTCGGCCAGGGTAAGGCAGACCCGGGCGCGATGGAGCACGCACTGCGAATCGCCGCACAACTCGCGACTGCGCGTGTGGGCGCGCGCGCGGGAGCCGCTTCTGCCGCGTAGATTCATCGCGGCGAGTCATCACGTGCCGCGTAGATTCATCGCGGCGAGTCATGACCTGCGGCGTAGGCGTAGGTTTACCGCAGCTTTTTCTGTCTGCCGCATAGCGTTACCAGTACCTATTACAACGGAGGCAACACCATGAAAGTCTCAGCAATCCGCGCCCTTCCGATCGCAGCCGCGGTGCTCGCGTGCTACGCCGCGCCGGCGCTCGCCGCGGACGCCTACCCGACCAAGCCGGTCCGCATGATCGTCGGCTTCGCGCCGGGCGGCGGAACCGACACGACCGCGCGCGCGCTCACGCCGAAGCTCTCCGAGCGCCTCGGCCAGCAGGTCATCGTCGACAATCGTCCCGGCGCCGCAGGCAACATCGCGACCGAGATCATCACCAAGTCACCCGCCGACGGTTACACCATCCTGATGGGAACGATCGCCGCGCTCGCGATCAACCCGACCCTGTACGGGAACCTGCCTTTCAATCCGCTGCGCGATCTCATCCCGGTCACGCAGGCGGTCGACTCGACCAACATCCTCGTGGTGCATCCGACGGTGCAGGCGAAGAACGTGAAAGAGCTGATCGCGCTCGCGAAGGTGAAGTCGCTCAACGGCGGCTCGTCGGGTATCGGCGGCGCGGGCCACCTCGCGCTCGAGCTGTTCAACGTGAGCGCGGGCACCAAGATCACGCACGTGCCGTACAAAGGCGGCGGCCCGGCGATAACCGATCTGCTCGGCGGCCAGATCAACCTGATCTTCGCGACCGCCGCGAGCGCCATTCCGCACGTGCAGTCGGGCAAGATCCGCGGCCTCGCGGTAACGACGCTGAACCGCTCGAAGCTCGTCCCCGACCTGCCGACGGTCGCCGAAAGCGGCCTGCCGGGGTTCGAGGCGAACAACTGGTACGGGCTCGTCGTGCCGGCCAAGACGCCGAAGCCGGTCGTGGATCGCCTGAACAAGGAGATGGTCGCGGTGCTGAACCTGCCCGACATCAAGGAAGTGCTGTTCAGGCAGGGACTCGATGCGCATCCCAGCACGCCTGAAGCTTTCGGCAAATACATCCAGGCCGAGACGGCCAAGTGGGCCCGGGTGATCAAGGCCTCGGGCGCCAAGCCCGAATAAGGTACGCGCCTCAAACGTGTAGCGCAGGCGCCCTCGCCTGCAGCGGGTTGAACGCCGTTTGCTGCAGGCAGGGCGCCGTGCGGCAGGCTCGGGACAGGCTCTGCGCTACACAATGCGACGCGGCCGTTTTATTGCAGCAATCGCTTAAGCATGACTGCGCGGGCTTCGCTCCCGCTCAGTAACAACAAAAGTTCGAAGCGAGCGGACCAGAGTTTTCGTGCAACGATTTTCGAGGGTTTTTCAGATGCGACACTCAGCACTCGTCACTACGCTCCGCGCGCTCGGCTTTGCAGGCGCCGCGGCTTCCTTCCTCCTGGCCTCGTCGGCTTTCAGCGCGTCGGGCGAGTGGGCGCCGACCAAACCGGTGCGCATGATCGTCGGCTTTCCGCCGGGCGGCGCGACCGACCTCGTCGCGCGCGCGATCCAGCCCAAGATGTCCCAGACGCTCGGCAAGCAGGTGATCATCGACAACCGCCCCGGCGCGAACGGCGTGATCTCGAACGAGCTGATCATGCGCGCCGACCCGGACGGCCACACCATCGGCTTCGGCCACATCGGCACGCTGGTGATCAGCCCCGCGATCCAGAAAGTGCCTTACAACGTCTACAAGGACCTCGCGCCGGTCGGCATGGTCGTGTCGCTGCAGAACATCATCGTGGTGACGCCTTCGTTACCCGCGAAGAACATCAAGGAATACATCGCGCTCGCGAAATCGAAACCCGGCAGCATGTTGTTCGGCTCTTCGGGCAGCGGCAGCCCGGGGCACCTCGCGGCGGTCCTGCTCGAGTCGATGGCCGGCGGCGTGCAGCTCACCCACGTGCCTTATAAAGGCGGTGCGCCGATGATCGTCGACCTGGTGGCGGGCCATATCCCGTCCGCGTTCGCGGTGATTTCGACCGGCGTTCCTCACGTGCGCTCCGGCAAGGTGCGGGCGATCGCGGTCACCGGCGAGAAACGCGCGCAGGCGGTTCCGGACGTGCCGACCGTGGCGGAATCGGGCAT
>JAQGNC010000276.1 GCA_028292065.1 Betaproteobacteria bacterium | reverse complement strand
AGACCGACGTGAAAGTCGTGATCGGCCGCAGGCCTCTGCAGCAGCGGGAACAGCAGCGGTAAGTCGCGTTGCGACTTACCGCTGCGCAGCCGGTATACGCCTCAGAGGGAAACCTGCGGTTTCCCTCCGAGACCTCCTTTCCCTTCGGCTCTCTTCCGCTCGCTCCACTGTCCTGAAGCGAGCGCGAGCGAGCCGAAGGAAAGGAGGTTCAAGGAGGGAAACGTAGTTTCCCTCCTTGGCGTAACCGCAAAGAAATAAAGTGGCCGAGGCCGCTTTATTTCTTTGCGTCTATGCGGTCGAGCTCGCCGTCGAGCTGCGCGTCGGTGGGCGACACGTAATCGTCGTCACCCTTGCGCGTCCCCACAAATTTCGCGGCGATCAGTCCGAGCTCGTAGAGCAGGCACATCGGTATCGCGAGCAGGAGCTGGGACACCACGTCGGGCGGCGTGACCACGGCTGAGACGACGAACGCGCCGACCACGAAATACGGGCGGGCGTTTTTCAACTGCTCGAGCGTGACCACGCCCATGCGCGCAAGCAGCACGACCGCGACCGGCACTTCGAACGTGACGCCGAAAGCCAGGAACATCGTGAGCACGAAGTTCAGGTACTGCTCGATGTCAGGCGCGACCGTGATGCTTTTCGGCGCGATGCGGTTGACGAAGGCGAACACCACGCCGAAGACGAAGAAATAACAGAACGCGATGCCCGCGACGAAGAGCAGCGTGCTCGCGACGATCAGCGGCAGCACCAGCTTTTTCTCGTGCGAGTACAGGCCCGGCGCGACGAACGCCCACGCCTGGTAGAGCACGTACGGCAGCACGCCGAGGAAAGCGATCATCCCCGCGATCTTCACCGGGATGAGAAAAGGCGTGATCACGCCGGTGGCGATCATCTTGGATCCCGCCGGCAGCGTGTGGATCATCGGCGCCGCGAGCAGGTCGTAGAGATCCGACGCGAACGGGAACAAGCACAGGAATACCACGCCGATTGCGATGATCGACCGCAGCAGGCGATCGCGCAGCTCCATCAGGTGCGAGATGAAAGTGTCTTCTTGCATGCGCAGCGGCGCTACACGCGCGGCTTCAGGCGCGCTTCTCGCCCGAAGACGGGGGAGCGGCGATATCGAGCTCGAGCTGGGCCTGCGCTTCGGCGGCGGTGAGCTGTCCGGGAGCCGGCGGTGTGGCGGCTTGCGCAGGAACGTCGGTGGAGGGGACAGAGGGGGCGGACGCCGCGTCGGCGAGCGCAGGTGCGGATGCGGGTGTGGGAAGCGCCGTCGGGTTCGCTTCCTGCGCGATCTTCCGCAGCTCGGACTCGGTCGCGTTCGCTTCCTGGGTCACCGTGGTCTCGAAGGACCTCGCCGCTTCCTGCATGCTCGACTGGAGCTTGCGCAGCTCGTCGAGCTGCATCTCGCGGCTGATATCGGCTTTCACGTCGTTCACGTAGCGCTGCATGCGGCCGAACAGATGGCCGAGGGTGCGCGCGACTTTGGGGAGGCGCTCCGGGCCGATCACGATCAGCGCGACCACGCCGATCACCATGAGCTCGGAGAAACCGATGTCAAACATTTCGGATGAACCGGTGAACGGGTGAACGAGTGAACGGGTAAGGCATCAACGCAAATCCCCAGGGCAGACGGGTTTCGACGCGTTCACCCGTTCACCTGTTCACCCGTTCACGTTTTAGAGGTTTCCTTCCGCACTTCGCCTTCGATCGTCTGGCCGGCGGTGGGCGGGATCTCGGTCTTCGGCGATTTGTCTTCCTCGGTCTTTATGCCTTCCTTGAAGCCCTTGACGGCGCTGCCGAGGTCGGTGCCGAGGTTGCGCAGCTTCTTCGTGCCGAAGATGAGCACCACGACCATCAAGACGATCAGCCAATGCCAGATGCTGAACGAACCCATATCTCTACTCCTGTAATTGGTTGGAACCGCCGGCGCCGACTGCGCACCGGCAATTCTGAGACGATGCATTCAGCGGTCCCGCCTGCGGGTGGTTCCGACCGGCCGGTGCCTTACAGCGGCAAGAATTCTGCCCGGCGGCGACGTTCCCGCCCTTCGCTGCACGCTGCTAGCGGCGAGCTTTTTTCTCTTCGATCCCGGAAGTGCCTTCGCGCCGCCGCAACTCGGCCAGCACGTCCTCGGGGCCGGCACCGTGCCACGCGAGCAGCACCATGCAGTGGAACCAGAGGTCGGCGGTTTCTCTTATTACATGCAGTTTATCACCGTCCTTGGAGGCGAGCAGGGTCTCGGCAGCCTCCTCCGCGACCTTCTTCAGGATCGCGTCCTGGCCTTTGGCCGCGAGGCTCGCCACGTACGAGGTTCCCGGATCGGCGGCGAGCCGCGCCCGTATGGTCGCCGCGAGGCTGTCGAGGATGTCCGCATCCGCGGTTGGTCGGGGCGTTTCGCTCATCTCATTTGCCGTAAATTTCGCGCGGGTCCTTCAGGACCGGATCGGTCGCCACCCATTCACCGTTGTCGAGCTTCTGGAAAAAACAGCTCTCGCGCCCGGTATGGCACGCGATGCCGCCTTTCTGCTCGACTTCGAGCAGCACCACGTCCTCGTCGCAATCGAGCCGCACCGACAGCACTTTCTGCACGTGCCCGGATTCCTCGCCCTTGTGCCAGAGCTTCGCGCGCGAGCGCGACCAGTAGTGCGCCTCGCCGGTGTCGACCGTCTTGCGCAGCGCTTCGCGGTTCATCCACGCGAGCGTCAGCACGCGCCCCGACGCGGCGTCCTGCGTCACCGCAGGCACGAGACCGTCGCTCGTCCAGTTGATTTTGTCGAGCCAGTCCATGGTGAGTGAAAGGGATGAGGGATGAGGGATGAAGGGTGAAGGGTGAAGGGTGAAGGGTGAAGGGTGAAGGGGGAAGGGTGAAGGGTGAAGGGGG
>JAQGNC010000195.1 GCA_028292065.1 Betaproteobacteria bacterium | reverse complement strand
GCTCGTCGCCGTGGCGGTCAAGGCTATCGAGCCGCTGGAGCCGCAATCAGGCGACCCTGCCGAAGTCTTTAAAAAGGCCATTAACGCAGCGCTCGCTACGCTCGACCCGCACTCCCGTTACCTCGACGCAACCGCGCAAGGCAACCTGCGCAGCTCCACTGCGGGCAGCTTCGGCGGTTTGGGGCTCGAAGTGGACATGGTCGGCGGGCTGGTGCGCGTGGTCACGCCAATGGCGGGAACCCCCGCCGCGCGCGCCGGTTTACAGAGCGGTGACCTCATCATGCGCTTCGACGGGCAGCCCGTGGCGGGCATGGCGCTCGCGGACGCCATCGCGCGCTTGCGCGGCAAGCCGGGCACGCCGATCGCGCTGATCATCCGCCGCGCGGGACGCGACGACGACTTCACCGTTTCGCTCGTGCGGGAAACCATTCGAACCCCGGCGCTGCGCTGGAGCATGGAAGGCGACGTGCTGGTGCTGCGCCTCGCGAGCTTCAATGGCCCGGTATCGGCGATGTTGGAGAAGGCGATTGCCGACGCGACTGCCATCAGAACCCCGCGCGCGGTCGTTCTCGACCTGCGGGGCAATCCCGGCGGCCTGCTGCGCGAGGGCGTCATGACTGCGGACGCCTTCCTGCACGCGGGCGAGATCGTTTCGCTGCGCGGGCGCACCACCGGCAACCGCCGCAGCTGGCAGGCCGATCCCGCCGAGCAGCTCGCCGGCGTGCCGATGGTGGTGCTGATCGATGGCCGCTCCGCGTCGGCGGCAGAGCTCGTCACCGCCGCTCTACAGGAAAACGGACGCGCGACCGTCATGGGGCAGCGCAGCTACGGCAAAGGCAGCGTGCAGTCGGTCGTTTCGCTCGGTCCCGACAAGGGCGCGCTGCGCCTCACCACCGCGCTGTATCACGGTCCCTCGGGCCGCACGGTGCAGCGTACCGGCGTCGGTCCGGACATCGAGCTGGTGGCGGCGCCTGTCAGTACCGCGGTCGTGGCACGGCGCGAAGCCGATCGGCCGCAGGCGCTCCCCGGCGCGGACGAGCCGCTGCCGCCGAAAGCGCGTGTGGAGCAGTCGCGCTGCGCGCTTCCACGAAAGGAAGTCGATCCGGCGCTCGCGTGTGCGCTGGCTTTCATCCACGCCGGCGGCATCGAGACGTTCCTCGTCGCGCTCGAGCCGGCCGACTCTGCCTCGCGTTGACTCCTATTCAGAGCACCTGACAGACAGTCCTCTCGCCCCGCTTGCGGGGAAAGGGGCAGGGTGAGGGGCGTTGTCTTCTGCGCGCTCAGTAGCGGCGCGGGTCATTCGGGCGATTGTCGTAGCGATTCGGAACGCCGTCACCGTCGCGATCGCGGTCCGCGCGATTGCGCACACCGTCGCGATCGCGATCGTGATATCCGGGATATCCGCGACCTTGCTCCACCGGATAAGCGACACAGCCCGACAACAGACCGCCGACGGCGATCATCACTACAGCAAGCTTTTTCATAACGTCTCCTTTGACCAGGACTCGATCACGCACCGACGCGAAACGTTCGGACGTTGCTGGTGTATTGATTAGGCCATGAGTAGCGCTGCGCGGTCCTCTCCTTTACAAAGTCTTACACTCGAGTGCACTCTGACATAAATAACTTTGACGATGAGAGAAGCGACCATGCTCACAGGTACAGTCCAGTGGACCGCGCAGGAACGAGTGATCCACGGCAAGCCCGCGGCCGAAGCGGTTCCCGCGGAGATCGAACGCATCGGCGCGAAGCGCGTGCTGCTGCTCACCACACGCTCGCTCACGGGCAGTCGTCTGGTGCAGGAGGTGACCGCGGCGCTCGGCGATCGCTGCGTCGGCCAATTCTCCGCGATACACGCGCACTCGCCGCGTGAAGCGGTGATCGCAGGTGCCGCGCTCGCTCGCGAGCTCGAAGCGGATCATCTGCTCACGGTGGGCGGCGGCTCGGTCACCGATGCGACGAAGACGATGCTCGTCGCGTTGTGGCGCGGAGTGACGGATGTCAACGCACTGTCGGCGCTTGCGTCGAAGCGCGGCGCGCCGTCCCCGCTCGTGCCGCTCGACTCCGACCGGATGCGCATGACTTCGGTGCCGACGACCTTGTCGGCCGCCGAATTCACCGCGAGCGCGGGCGTGACCGACGTCCAGCGCAAGGTGAAGCTTGCGTTCAGTCATCCGCGCATGGCGCCGAACGCTGCGATCATCGACCCCGCGGCGACGCTCGAGACGCCGATGGAGCTGATGCTCTCGACCGGGATGCGCGCGATGGATCACGCGGTCGAGCATTGGTGCTCGATCCGCCCGCATCCGCTGACCGATGGTCTCTCGCTGCAGGCGATGGAGATGCTCGCCGTCAACCTGCCCGCGATGAAGGCGCGTCCCGACGACCTCGAGGCGCGCCTCAACTGCCAGCTCGCGTCGTGGCTGACGCAGGTGGGCGGCACGCATCTGACGCCGAACGGCGCGAGCCACGGCATCGGCTACATACTCGGCGGCTACGCCGGCATCCCGCACGGCATCACGTCGTGCATCACGCTCGCTGCGACGCTCGAATGGAACGAGAACGTCAACGCCGAGCGCCAGCGCGCGGTCGCTTCGAGGCTCGGACGCCCCGGCATGCGAGCGTGCGACGCGATGCGCGATTTCGTGAAGTCACTCGGCCTGCCGACGCGGCTCAGCGACATCGGCATCGGCGCGGAACGCATCCCGGAGCTCGCGCGTCAGTACGACGGCACCGGGCCGATCTCGACGAATCCGCGGCCCGTGCGTGGCAGCGACGATGTGGAGGAAATACTGAAGCTTGCAGCGTGAAATCCGGATCGCGTCCGCCCATGAGCTCGGCGCCCCTGACGCCGAGCGGATTCTGCAGATCCTGGTTCGGACCGGCGCCGTAACCGTCGATTGAAAGCGCAAAGCTTTGGACGCGGAGCTTCGACATGAGATTCCTCGCTGCGGAAGTGACTTCGTTGTTCGATTCATCGGGCGAGGCCCCGGGAGCAGGGCCTCGCTTCTTCAGAAGTTTCCGCGCATGTCAGGCTGGCGGCAGGGTGATTGAAATGACTTCGATCAAGTCCCGTAGCCGCTACCCTGGTGTGATCGCGCTCACCGCCGCGATCTGCTGCTGCGGCCATGCGCATGCGCAAACCTGGCCCGTCAAACCCATACGCGTGCTCGTCGGCGCTCCTGCGGGCGGCACCTCCGACATACTCGTGCGTTTGATCGGCGCGAAGCTCACCGAGGCGTGGGGACAGCCGGTGATCTCCGACGCGCGCCCCGGCGCCAACGGCAACATCGCGGTGGAACTGCTCGTGCGTTCCGCACCCGACGGCGCCACGTTGATGCTGATGGATGTCGGCAGCCTGTCGATCAGTCCGAGCATGTATACGAAGTTGCCGTTCGACATCATTCGCGACCTCACGCCGATCACCACCGTGACGTATTCGCCTTATCTGCTGACGACGCATCCGAGCGTGCCGGTGAAAACGGTCGCAGAGCTGATCGCGCTCGCGAGTAAGAACCCCGGAAAACTCAACGCGCCGGTGGGACTCGGCAGCGCCATCCACCTCTCCACACTCGCGCTCCAGCAACGCGTCGGCGTGAAGTGGACCTACATTCCGACGAAGGGCGGCCAGAACTCGGTCATCGCGGTGATGACCGGCGACGGCGATTTTCTGATGATGGGCGTGGTGCAAACCTGGGTTCACGTCAAAAGCGGCAAGCTCAAGCTCATCGCGGTCTCGAGCGAGCAGCGCGAACCGATGTTTCCGAACGTGCCGACGCTCGCCGAGACGCCGGGCCTCGAAGGCTACACCGCCGGCTCGTGGCAGGGCATCATCGGCCCCGCGAAGCTCTCCGCGGACATCGTCAATAAGACGTACAACGAGGTAAAGCGCGTGATCGCACTGCCTGACGTCGCGGAAAAACTCACCTCGCTGGGCGCACGCCCGCATGCGATGACGCCGCAGGAAATGGCGAAATGGCTGGCGTCGGAGAAGGAGAGGTGGGCGAAGGTGGTGAAGGAGAGCGGCTACAGGCTCGATTAGCAGAGCGCGCCACACTGTGCGCCCCGGCCACGTCGCGTTGGCCCCGGCCATCACGCACCCGACGCAGCTCTACGATCAGTTCATCCGATACCACGTGAGACCCGGCGCTGCGCGCAGTTCGTCAGCTCGCCGCAGATTCCGCGGTCGGTATGGTGAAATGAAAAGTCTCGCCGCGATCGGCGTTCGGCGTGGCCCAGATGCGGCCGCCGTGCGCTTCCACGATCGACCGACTGATCGAGAGGCCGAGACCCAGGCCGTCGGGCTTCGTCGTATAAAAGGCGTCGAAAATGCGCTGGCGGGCAGGGGCACCGATGCCTGGGCCCGAGTCCCGGACCGTAAAGACCACGGCGTGGCTGCTGTGGCTGTCGGCGTCGACTGTCAGCAGCCGTAGTGCGCTCGCGACATCGCGCATGGCATCGATGGCGTTGATCAGCAGGTTGACGATGACCTGCTGCAACTGAACGCGGTCCGCGAGCACGGGCGACAGCGCCCCCGAGGTCTGGACACGCAGCGTCACCTCGTGAGCACGGGCTTCCGCTTCCACCAGGCTCACCGCTTCGGCGATCAGGTCCTTCACTTCGATCAGCACTCTCTCGCCTTTACCGCGTGTGAGAAAGGCGCGGGTCCGGGCGATCACGGCACTTCCCCGCTTGGCGTCGCGGATCATGCGCTCGGCCGCCTTGCGGACTTCAGGCAGGTCGGGGGGCTCTTTATCGAGCCAGCGCAGGCTAGCCTCCGCGTTCGTGACGACCGCTGCAAGGGGCTGGTTCACTTCGTGTGCGATCGACGTTGTCAGCTCCTGCACCGACAGGACGCGCGTGACATGTGCGAGCTCCGCGCGGGCCTTCTGCAATGCTTCCGCGGCGCGAACCTGCTCGGTGACGTCCATCGTGGTGCCGACATACTCCGCCAGCTTTCCCGCCTGAAATACCGGATGCGCGGTGGTGTGAGTGTGCTTGATGGTTCCATCCACTGCGACGATACGGCAGTCCCACTCGTAGTCGTGCGGATCGCTCAGCGTGCCTTCGAGTTTCGCCTGAATAAACGCCCGGTCATCGGGGTGGATGAATTGCAGGCACATTCCGATGTCCGGGGTCGGCCCCTGCGGATCGACTCCGAAGGTGCGGAATTGTTCTCCCGACCAGAATACCCGGCCGGATTCGATGTCCCATGCCCAGGTGCCCACGTGAGTGAGCCGTTGGCCTTCGGCCAGGTAAGCCTCGCTTCGACGCAGTTGTTGCTCTGCGTGCTTGCGCGCGGTGATGTATCTCGCAAAGATGACCAGTCCACCGTTGGTACACGGAGCGATATGGTTCTCTATCCATTCGCCCAACGGTGGATAAAAAATCTCGTCGACGATCGGCACGCGCTCCGCCATGGCTTGGCGTAGCGTTGCCTCGTTAGGCGCCTCCGGGAACTCGTCCCACAGTGATTTGCCGATGAGGCCGGCGGGGTCCTTGCCGATGCGCTCCAGCGCGCTCGCCGCATGCCGGTTGATGTACGTAAACCTCCAGTCCTTATCCAGGGCACAGAAATTATCGGGAATACTCTCGACGACCATTTCGAATCTGTTCTGTAGTGCGCGTAGCGGGCGGTGGGCATGCTTGCCATCGACTGTCTGCGTGCTCCCGAGAAATCCGCGCGGCCGTTCGGTCCGCTGGCCCTTTTCTGCGTCCGCGTCGGCACGTTGTGTCCCATACACGACAAGCACAATCTGAGCCGCTCCGATGCGCAGCATGAGCATCTCGGTGTCCGTCGGCCAATCGGGACGACTGGACGCAGCGATCATGAAACCGAGCTCCTCGTGCAACCCGAGCGCCAGACGCACGATCGACACGTCGCCGTCCCCCGCCGGGTTCGGCAAGACAAGAGGGGATTGCGAAGGCCCGGCTTGCAGCCGGCGCTCGAGCGCCTGGCTGACTTCCTGCGACTGCACCGCGGGAGATCCAGGTTCCAGCAGGCGCAGCATCTCGAAGGCGCCACCGCTCGCCTGGCTCACGCGGACCTGAGCGAACTCCAGACGCAGAACGCGGATCAGCGTGTCGAGCAGCGTTTCGATGATCTCGGACGGGCAGTTCGCGCTTGCAAAGGAGGAAGGAGCCGGGAGCCTGGTCAGCTCACCGAGGCTCTCGATAAGGCGCTTAGTCTCGTCGGCGGCGTTTGCCATTTCACCTCCACTGACAGAGCCGGCAGCATACGGCACGACGCAATAGCCGTCAGTCGCGCACTTATGAAATCCTATTGCACCCCGCCCGCGGTCGACCTCAGGAGCTTCCCGCCCAGCGCGCCGGTATGCTCGCCGTCCCTGAAGGCGACTCTGCCGGCGATGATCGTCGCCATGATGCCGGTCGACTTCTGCTTCAGTCGTCTGGCGCCCGTGGGTAGATCGTGCTCGATCGTCGGGATCTGCGGGGCGAGAGTCGCCGGGTCGAAGACGTTGATGTCGGCGATACAGCCCTGGCGCAACAGGCCGCGATCGGTGAACCCCCACGCCATCGCCGGGGTGAGGGTGATCATTTTCACGCCTTCTTCGAGCGAGAACGCGTTGCGCTCGCGCACCCAGTAGGCGAGCAGGTGCGTGTGTATCGAAGCATCCATGATCAGGCTGACGTGCGCGCCTGAATCGGAAAACGTCATCACGGTTCGCGGATGCCGCAAGGTCGCCAGCGCCTCCGCGTCGTTCTTCGGCACGGTCGTCACATCGAACTGCATGAAGAGCTGGTTGAAGTCGGAGCCCAGGGCGAGGTCCATCATCACCTCGACCGGGTCTACGTTGCGCTGCGCCGCGAGCTCGGCGACGCTCGGGTTGCGCGACACCGCGCTGTACACCACATACATGTTCTCGTAGGCGGGCTTGCGCGGCTCGCCGCCGCCCGTTCGATAGACGCCGTGCTTCGTCGCATCGACCAGGCGTTTGCGCTGATCGAGATCGGTGAAAGCCTTGCGCTGTTCCTCGATCGGCAGGGCGCGCACCTGCTTCCATTCAGGCAGGTCGTCGAACTGCAAACGCCCCTTGAACGACAACAGGTGCGAAATGCCGCGCGTATGGGTCTGTCCGAACATGCGGCCGCCGGCCGCGGCCGTGGTATCCAGGAGATCGAGGGCGTCCTGCACGCCGGGGCTGCCGGCCGGTATGCCGAAGGTGATGGGAACGCCGCTCTTCACCGCGAGCTCGAGCAGCCTGTCGTTGAAGGGCTTGCGCACCTTGGGGTCCGGCGACCGCGCTTCCCTTTCGCGGGCATATTCGAATATGCCGCGGCCGGTCGTCCCCATGAGGCATACGAGCTGCGAGAGCTCCTCCCACGACGCGTGATTCGATGCGACCGGCCGGTTGTCCGGCTCCGGCAGCTTGTGGCCCGTCGACAGCGAGCTGGTGAAGCCTATGGCGCCTGCGTCGAGCGCGTCGAGCAGCTCGTGCTCCATCGCGCCGAGGTCATCGTGCGAGGCGTGCTGCTCGAAAGCGCGCGGTCCCATGACGTGCGTGCGCAGCGCGGAGTGGCCGATGTTGGCCGCGTAGTTGATCGCCTTCGGCAGCTTGTCGACCACATTCATGTATTCCCTGAACGAAGTCCAGTCCCAGCGGATCGCGGCCGCCATTGCGGCGGCGGAGATGTCCTCTGCGCGGATGAGGTTGCTGAGGATCATGTCGCGCTGCTCGGCGGAGCCCGGCGCGAGCGTGAATCCGCAGTTTCCCATCACCGCAGTCGTGACCCCGTGCCAGCACGAGCAGCTTCCCAACGGGTCCCAGAACACCTGGGCGTCCATATGCGTGTGGCCGTCGATGAAGCCCGGCGAGACGGCGTGGCCCGTAGCGTCTATTTCTTCTTTGCCACGTTCACGGATGCGCCCGATCGCCGCAATTCGATCGCCGCTCAAGCCGACGTCCGCTCGATATCCCGGCATTCCGGTTCCGTCGACTACCGTGCCGTTGCGGATCACGAGATCGTACATTTGGCGCCCTCCCACGTTGCATCACGAGATTGCTCGACCGCACGCAGAGATCTGCGTGCAGATCCCGTCTGAACGTGGACTTTACATGAAGGCGACGCGGGTCAGCGGGAGTGTCACTTCATCCGGGATTACACGCGCAGTAGCGCAAAAGGCGACGCTGATCGTCGCGGCGCCTAAAGACGGCCTTCCGCCTGAAGGCGCTTGCGGATTTCTGCGATTCTCGCCTCGCCTCGATCGAGCGCCTCCCTGCTCGTGTGAACGGAGTAATTGCCGAGCACGAGGTCGTGGGGATGTTTGACCGCCGAACCGAGGATGAAACCGGTGACGTCGAGGGCTTCGAATTCAATGGGGCCGTTCGATACTTCGAACACTGCGAGCCCGCCCTTGTTCACGATCTCCGGTGTCGCGAGCCTTCCGTCATGCACGGCGACCCACGCGACGGTGTGATC
>JAQGNC010000183.1 GCA_028292065.1 Betaproteobacteria bacterium | reverse complement strand
GTCGGAGATCACCGACCTCGAGTCGCCGGTGAGCCGCACCGCGCCCGCGGGAAAGAAACCGCTGGTGATGTTCCTCGTCATCGGCGAGACCGCGCGTGCGCAGAACTTCCAGCTCGGCGGCTACCCGCGCGCGACCAATCCCGAGCTCGCGCAGCGCGGCGTCGACTATTTCACCAACGCCTACTCGTGCGGCACGTCGACCGCGGTGTCGCTCCCGTGCATGTTCTCCGGCAGCGGCCGCAAAGACTTCGACGCAGCGCGCGCGGCGCGCGGCACCAATCTCCTCGACGCGCTCGCCAAAGCGGGCGTCGCGGTGCAGTGGCGCGACAACAATTCGGGCTGCAAGGGAATCTGCGCACGCGTGCCTTCGGTCGATTACCGCGAGACGTCGAGCGCGGCTTTCTGCAACGCGGCCGGCTGTTACGACGAAGTGATGCTCGAGGACCTTCCGCAGGCGCTGGCGCAACTGACGACCGACACGGTGATCGTTTTCCACCAGGCGGGCAGCCACGGGCCGGCGTACTCGCAGCGCTACCCCAAGGCGTTCGAGGTTTTCAAGCCGGTGTGCTACGGCAACGAGCTGAGCCGCTGCGAGCCGGAGGAGGTCGTCAACGCGTACGACAATTCGCTCCTGTATACCGACCACAACGTCGCGCGCCAGATCGACGCGTTGAAGTCGGCCGCCGCGAGCGTCGACGCTCTCCTGCTCTACGTTTCCGACCACGGCGAATCGCTCGGCGAGAAAGGCCTCTACCTGCACGGCGCGCCGTACATGTTCGCGCCCGACGAGCAGAAACGGGTGCCGTTGCTCCTGTGGATGTCGGCCGAATACAGGAAGCGCTTCGGGATCTCGCCCGCGTGCGTCCAGGGCAGGAAAGCCGAGGCCGTCAGTCACGACAACCTGTACCACACCGTGCTCGGCGCGGTCGGCGTCAAAAGCGCGCGCTACGATCCGCAGCTCGACATGCTCGCCGCGTGCAGGGTGGCCGGGGCGGCGGCGGGCGGCGACCTCGTCGGGATGCGATAAGCGCGCGCTGCCCAGCGTCGACCAGCCGCGACACCGCTTTAGCAGGATCGCGGCGCACGTGCCCGGTCGGAGGTCGGTTACGCGCCAGCGCCGGGCGAGCGACTAAGACGCAGAGCTGCGCTTGGGATCGTGTGGAACCTCCTGTCGAGCGCGATCGAGCTCACCCCCAATGACGCTCGCATCGTGCGGCTCGACACGCCGCCGCGCAGGCGTCATCATTGATCCGGCGACGTCGTGCCGATCGATCGAGCTCGCTTTACCGCATCCGGCTGCCGAGGTTCACGTAGGGCGCGGAACAAGCGCCCACCCCGTCCGCCGCACACGTGCGTACCTTTGGGGAGGACGTCACTTGCGACAGTCCACGAAAGCCGTTCGCGCTGTTGCGGCGTTTCCGCGACAGCACCGCGCGAGCGCCGCGCGCGCGTGTTCGCTGATCGCGCTGGTATTCTGTGCCGCTGCGTTCGAACCCGGGGGCGCTGCGCGCGGCGCCGAGACCGAGGCCGACGCCGCTCCCAACGCTCCCATCGTGTCCCCCAACACGAGCCTTCTCGATGCGCCCGCCGAATCGGTCGTCGAGATCCGCGGGCAGAGATTTCCGCAGCAGCCGGGAAGAATCCAGGTCCTCCTGAATGCCCAGCACCCGATCAGGAACGACGGCGACGCCCAGGTTTACATCAGCGCCGACAAGGTCGAGAGAATCAGGAACGACGCGAGCAAGACCGAAGAGGACAAGATCAGCTTCCGGCTCCCCAAAGACATCGCGCTCGGGCGCTATCACGTCGCCTTGCAGATGAGAGCGCAGACCCTCGCCGACGGCACCGAAGTGAAGGCGCAGACGATCCGGGTGCCGGGCGAGCTGCGCGTGATCACCAGGGAGCCGCCGAAGATCACCGCGGTCAAACCGATCACGGGATATCCCGGGGAAAAGAACCGCTTCCAGTTCGAGCTCACGGGCGAGCACTTCGCGCGTGACGCGGACGACAACGCGATCCTGATCAACGGCAGCGCGATCCCGCGCATCCGCGGCTGCAAAGTAAAAACCGTCGATCACACTAAAGACGCATCGTGCGTCCTCCTGAGCGACGACGCGCGCACCCTGTCGGTTTACGGCTACAAGGCCGATCCGTACCAGGGCCCGGTCACCGTGCAGGTTCGCGCCAACGGAATGACTTCGGTCGAGCAGCCGATGCTCCTCTCGCGCATCCCCAGGAACCAGGCCCTGCCTCTCGCCATCGTCGGCGCGCTGGCGCTCACCGGCATGCTGATCGCGCTCGTCTGGAGCGGCCTGGGCCGCTACCGGATAGGGCAGGAGCGCTACAGTCCTTTCGCCGTGTTCTTCCTGGACAAGGCGACCAATACCTACAGCCTGTCGAAGCTGCAGCTTTTCGCATGGACCGCGGCGGCGGTGTTCGGCTACATCTATCTCATGATCGCGAACCTCCTGATCCAGTGGAAATTCGCGATGCCCGACCTGCCCGACGGACTGCCTTTGCTCCTGGGCATCAGCGCCGGAACGACGGTCACCGCGATCGGCATCACCAACCAGTTCGGCGGCAAAGGCTCGGGCCCGGTGCACCCTTCCGCCGCCGATTTCATCACGTCGGGCGGGCTCATCGCGCCGGAGCGTTTTCAGTTCTTCATCTGGACCGTCGTGGGCATCGCGGGATTCCTGTCCCTCCTGCTGCTGGCCGATCCTTCCACGCTCCACCAGATGCCGAAGCTTCCCGAGAACTTCCTCACGATCATGGGCATCAGCTCGGGAGCGTATCTCGGCGGCAAAGCGGTGCGCAAAGCCGGACCGATCATCAAGACGTTCGCGATCAGGGCGATCGCGCCGCCGGCGGCGCTGACGAAGGACGACAAGCGACCCGACGGCAAGGACCCCGCGAAACCGGTTATCGTGCTGAACCTGAAGGGCGACAACCTCGACGTCAAAAGCACGATCAAGCTCGACGACAAAGTGCTGCGCAGCGACCAGTTCTGGATCACGCCCCGGCTGCTCCCCGAACCGCCGTCGACGATGAGCGGCGAGGTCGACGCGTACCTCGACCTCGGGAACATAGACCCGATGCAGCCCGCCTCACTGCTGGAAGGCGAGCACACCCTGACGCTCGTCAACGGCGACGGGCAGTCGGCGTCGCTTCGTTTCCCGCTGGACCCGATGAAAATAAAATCGAGCGAGCCTGACCCCCTGCGCCCGGGATCGGCCCCCGTGCCCGTCACGCTGACCGTCGAGAACTACAGCGACGGAACCACTGCGATATGGAAAGCGCCGCACGTCGACGACGAGGTCGGCGTGCCGAAACCGGTCAAAGCTGCGACGCAAGGAGGCGCGAATCCGCCGCCGGCACCCGCGGTAACCGGCACCGCCGCTGCGGCATCGGTACGCGTGACCGTGCAGATAACGCCCGGGTCTCGAGAGGGTGACGGCACGGTCATCCTGGTGAGCGCGCTGGGATTGAGGGCGAGCCGCACCATCGCGGTCGCGAAGCCCATCCCGGGACCCGCGCCCGCGCCCGCCGGTCCCGCTGTCCCGCCTGCCGGCCCTGCCGCGGTGCCCGCTGCGCCTGATCCCGACGACGTGCCCGAAGACGGCGTGCCGCACCCGCGAACGAACGGCGACACACACGGCTGAAGCGCACGCCGATGGACACTTCCATCCAGGGCTACTGCGGCGGCGTGCTCTAGCCGGCGCTCGTGCTCGCGGCCCTGGTGCCGCTCGTCGCGAGCGTCGTCTATCGGATCGTCATCGCCAGGCGCGGCGAGCCCTGCTCGGCGGCGCTCGGCGGGGCTGTGGTTCGCATATCGACGCGCGCAAAGTTTTACTCCTCGCGATTCCGGGAAGCCCGATCATCTTCGGCTCGGTGAACGCGAGGCTGCTGAGCAGCGCATGACCGCATCGAGAGCGCGCGCGCCGCGTGCCGATACGACCGAATGCGTCGTGCGCACGCCGCGCACGAGCCGGTACGTCGGCGGTCTCTGATACACTGGCACCTGCACGTGGCCGGAGCGCTCGGTTGCGGTATTCCTACCTCTCACGCTGTATGACAACTTCAGGAAATCTATGAAGACGGCCCGTCTTTTCTCGATCCAGGTTCCGCAGTCGACGGCTTTCGTCTGGAAGTGGCGCTGCAGTGACGGGAAGGCTGAATCGAAGCAGTCGTTCGACCTGTACTACGACTGCGTGGAGGATGCGCGAAAGAACGGTTACAGCGTCGAGCTGACCGGCCTCGCCGACGATCCCGAGCGCGAAGTCAACGCCCGGCCGGACCTCGGAGGCTGGAGCCTGCGCTGACGCGCGGCTACACCCCGCCTGCTTCACGCCGGCGGGCAGTGAACTGAAGGCGGTCACGCCGGCGCACCGCCTCATGCGGCTGGCAGCGTGAACTGCAAGGTCTCGCCCCCCGCTCGATTCGGCGTCGCCCAGATCCGCCCGCCGTGTGCTTCGACGATCGAGCGGCTGATCGCGAGGCCCATACCCATCCCCTCGCGTTTCGTGGTGAAGAACGGCTCGAAGATGCGCTGCCGGTGCTCGGCCGGGACGCCCTTGCCGGTGTCGTGGACGGAGACCCTCACCTCCGCGTCGCCGTAGTTCTCCGCCGTGAGCAGCAGGCTGCGGGTGCCCACCGGCACCGCGGTCATCGCGTCCATCGCGTTCATCGCCAGGTTGATCATCACCTGCTGCAGCTGCACGCGGTCCGCGACCACCGTCTCCAGCCCCTGCTCGAGCTCGGTGGCGATCGACACCGAGCGCTCCGACGCCGCCTGGGTCAGCATCGCCACGACTTCGCGCACCACGTCCGCGATCTGCAGCGGCAGCTTCGGCGCTTCCCTGCGCACCAGCATCCCGCGTATGCGGGCGATGATCTCGCTCGCGCGCTGCACATCGTCGGTGATGCGCTGCAGGGCCCACCGCACTTCGCCGAGGTTCGCAGGCTCGTGATCGAGCCAGCGCAGCGCGGCGTTCGCGTTCACCGCCATCGCCGCGAGTGGCTGGTTGATCTCGTGTGCGATCGACGAGGTCAGCTCGCCGAGCACGCTCACCCGCGTCATGTGCGCGAGCTCGGCCTGCATTTTCTGGAGCGCCTCGGCCGCGCGCTTCTGCTCGGTGCAGTCCATCGTCGTGCCGACGTACTCGACGAGCTTGCCGCTCGCGTCGAACACCGGATGCGCCGTCGTCTGGACGTACCTGATCGACCCGTCGGCCGTGACGATGCGGCACTCGAACTCCATGTCGGTCTGCTGGCGCACCATCTTCGCGAGATTCTGCCGCACGAAGGCGCGGTCGTCGGGGTGCATCCGGTCGAGCGTGCCGCCGATCAACGGCGGCGGCTGGTCCGGCGAGAGTCCGAAGATGCGGAACTGCTCGTGCGACCAGAACATCTCGCCGGTCGTGAAGTTCCAGCCCCAGCTTCCGGTGTGCGTGAGTCTCTGGCCTTCGGCCAGGTACGCTTCGCTGCGCCGCAGGCGCTCCTCGGAGCGCTTGCGCTCGTCGGCGTCCGCGAGGAGCTGGGCCTCGGCCCGCTGGCGCTCGGCGATCTCGTTGCGCAGCTCCTGGTTCGCGCGCGAGAGCGCTTCGGTGCGCTCGACCACGCGCCGCTCGAGCTCTTCACGCGCGAGATGCAAAGCCTGCTCGGCGTGTTTCCACTCGGTGATGTCGCGCGTGGCGGTGACGACCTGGCGCACCGCGCCGCTCTCGTCGCGGGAAAACGGCGTGCTGCGGCTCGACAGCCACTGCCAGTAGCCGTCGCGGTGGCGCATCCGGAACGCGACCTGGCTGATCTGGCCGTCCGCCAGGCGTTTCAACCTGCACAGATGTTCGCGCGCGACGGTCACGTCGTCCGGGTGCCACAGCGTGAGCGGATTGGAAAGCCCGGTGATCTCCTCCGGCGTGTAACCGATCAGGCCGTGCACGTCCGGGCTGAGGTAGACGAAGCGCTCGGTCACGACGTCGCAAATGGCCAGCACGACCGGCATGAGCTCGGCGATCTGGGGACGAAGCCATTGC
>JAQGNC010000439.1 GCA_028292065.1 Betaproteobacteria bacterium | reverse complement strand
ACAACGCGCGCTGCCTGATCGCGCTGTGCCTGATGACCGGCCAGGTCGGCAGGCCCGGCACCGGCCTGCATCCGTTGCGCGGGCAGAACAACGTGCAGGGCGCGTCCGACTCGGGGCTGATCCCGATGATGTTCCCGGACTACCGGCGCGTCGACAACCCGGAAGCCCGCGCACGCTTCGAGACATTGTGGAATGCGAAGCTCGATCCGGTGCCGGGCCTCACCGTCGTCGAGATCATGGGCGCAGTGATCGACGGCAACATCCGCGGGATGTACATCATGGGCGAGAATCCCGCGATGTCGGACCCCGACGCGCACCACGCGCGTGAAGCGCTCGCCAAGCTCGACTGCCTCGTCGTGCAGGAGATCTTCCTCACCGAGACGTGTTACCACGCCGACGTGATCCTTCCCGCCACCGCGTGGCCGGAAAAAGACGGAACGGTCACCAACACCGACCGCATGGTGCAGCTCGGGCGCAAAGCGCTCGACGCGCCCGGCGAGGTCAAACCCGATCTGTGGATCATCCAGGAGCTCGCGCGCCGCATGGGTCTCGACTGGAATTACGAAGGTCCGAAAGACGTCTTCAACGAGATGCGCAAAGCGATGGATTCGATCGCCGGCATCACGTGGGAGCGGCTCGAAGCCGAGAGCTCGGTCACCTACCCGTGCGAGCAGGAAGGCGATCCGGGCCAGCCGGTCGTGTTCACCGAGCGCTTCCCGACCGCGACCGGGCGCGCGAGGTTCGTCCCCGCTGACATCATCCCCGCCGCCGAGCGGCCTGACGCCGAATACCCGTTCGTGCTGATCACCGGGCGCCAGTTGGAGCATTGGCACACCGGCGCGATGACGCGCCGCGCCTCGGTGCTCGACGCGATCGAGCCCGACCCCACCGCGCTCATCCACCCGCTCGATCTCGATGCCATGGGCGCGCGCGCCGGCGACGTCATCAGCATCGCGTCGCGCCGCGGCATCATCTCGCTTTACGCGCGCTCCGACGACGGCACCCCCAGAGGCGCGGTCTTCGTCCCGTTCTGCTACTACGAAGCGGCAGCGAACCTCCTCACCAACCCCGCCCTCGACCCCTTCGGGAAGATTCCTGAATTCAAGTACTGCGCGGTCAAGGTCACGCGCGGCGGCGAGCTCACCCCGCGCTCGACCTACGGCGGCGGCCAGGCCCTCGCCGAGCTCGAGGGCTGAGACGCCGCGCCCGACAATAAAAAGATTCTCACGTTCCACGTTTCCACGGAGAGGTTGCCGCCATGCCGTTATCAGATATCGAAATCGCCCAGAAGGCGACTATGCAGCGCATCACCCCGATCGCACAAAAGCTCGGGATTCCCGAAGACGCGCTCGAGCCCTATGGCCATTACAAGGCGAAGGTCTCGCTCGAATACATGGACAGCCTCGCCGATCGCAAGGACGGCAAGCTGATCCTGGTGACCGCGATCAGCCCCACCCCCGCGGGTGAAGGCAAGACGACCACCACGGTCGGTCTCGGCGATGCGCTCAACAAGATCGGCAAGAAAGCGGTGATCTGCCTGCGCGAGCCTTCGCTGGGCCCGGTGTTCGGCATGAAAGGCGGCGCCGCCGGCGGCGGTTACGCCCAGGTCGTGCCGATGGAAGACATCAACCTGCACTTCACCGGCGACTTCAACGCGATCGCGCTGGCGAACAACCTGCTCTCGGCCACGCTCGACAACCACATCCACCACGGCAACGAGCTCGGCATCGACGTGCGCCGCATCGCGTGGAAGCGCGTGATCGACATGAACGACCGCGCGCTGCGCCAGATCGTCGCCTCGCTCGGCGGCCCGGGTAACGGTTACCCGCGCGAAGACGGTTTCGACATCGTCGTGGCCAGTGAAGTGATGGCGATCTTCTGTCTCGCGACTTCGATCAAGGATCTGAAGAACCGTCTGGGCAACATCGTCGTCGCCTACACCCGCGACCAGAAACCGGTGCTCGCCAAAGACCTCAAGGTGCACGGCGCGATGACCGTCCTGCTGAAAGACGCGCTGAAGCCGAACCTCGTGCAGACGCTGGAAAACAATCCGGCGTTCATCCACGGCGGCCCGTTCGCGAACATCGCGCACGGCTGCAACTCGGTGATCGCGACCAAGACCGCCCTGAAGCTCGCCGATTACGTCGTGACCGAAGCCGGTTTCGGCGCGGATCTCGGCGCCGAGAAGTTCGTCGACATCAAGTGCCGCAAGTCGGGCCTGAGGCCTGACGCGGTCGTGATCGTCGCGACGATCCGCGCGCTGAAATACCACGGCGGCGTCGACGTGAAGGAAGTGAACAAGGAGAACCTCGCCGCGCTGGAAAAAGGCGTGGCGAACCTCGAGCGCCACGTGAACAACGTGCGCAACCACTACGGACTCCCGTGTGTGGTTTCGATCAATCATTTCACTTTCGACACCGACGCCGAGATCGAGCTGCTCAAGAAGAAGATGGCGCCTCACCAGGTGCCGGTGATCCTGGCGAGGCACTGGGCGGAAGGCGGCGAGGGCGCGACCGAGGTCGCGCGCACCGTGGTCGATCTGATCGAGAAGGGCAACAACCAGTTCAAGTTCGTCTACGAGGACGACCTGCCGCTGTGGGACAAGATCAAGACGATAGCGACCAAGATCTACGGTGCGTCGGACGTGACCGCCGATGCCAAAGTGCGAGGCCAGATCAAGCGCCTGCAGGAGGGCGGCTACGGCCACTATCCGGTGTGCGTCGCCAAGACGCAGTACTCGTTCTCGACCGATCCGACGCTTCGCGGCGCACCGTCGGGCCACGTCCTCAACATCCGTGAAGTGAGGCTCGCCGCCGGCGCCGAATTCGTCGTGATGGTGTGCGGCGACGTCATGACGATGCCCGGTCTGCCCAAAGTGCCGTCAGCGGAGAAGATCGACATCACCGACGACGGCAAGATCGTCGGCCTGTTCTAGACCGCTGACCGGCGCTGCGCTTGTCGCGCCGCCGCCGCTTCATTGGCGCGCGGCGCACGCGCACGCGCCGTCAGGCACCTGTATGCAGTCGTATATAATTCCGCGACGCTGCGGGGGTGGCGCTGTCGCGCCCGCGACTCCAGCGCAAACCATCGCACTTTCCGACCGCAGACCGCCCGCCAAGCGGCCGCGGTGTTACAACCCGAGGAGTGAACTCTTATCATGACCCCAGCCGATACCGCATTCTGGGTGGCTTTGCTGCAGATCATTGGCGTGAACATCGTGCTGTCCGGAGACAACGCGGTCGTGATCGCGCTCGCTGCGCGCTCGCTGCCGCCGCATCAGCAAAAGCGCGCGGTGCTGTGGGGCAGCGGGGCGGCGGTCGTCATGCGGATCATCCTGACGATCGTCGCGGTCGAGATGCTGAAGTGGCCGTATCTGAAGTTCATCGGAGCGGTGCTGCTGGTCTGGATCGCGGTGAAGCTCCTCATCCCCGAGGACGAAGGCGAAGGCAAGATCAGCTCGAGCGACAACATGATCGCAGCGATCAAGACGATACTGATCGCGGACCTCGTCATGAGCCTCGACAACGTCATCGGGGTCGCGGCCGCCGCCAAAGGCAGTCTCACCCTGCTGATCCTGGGCCTCGCGATCTCGATTCCGCTGGTGGTCTTCGGCTCGACCCTGCTGTTGAAGCTGATGGGGCGTTTCCCGGTCATCATCACGGTCGGCGCCGCCTTGCTCGGCTGGGTCGCCGGCGAGATGGCGGTCACCGACCCGCTCATCAAGGAGTGGGTCGACGCCAACATGCACTGGCTGCATTGGGTCGTTCCCGCGGCGGGTGCGGTGCTGGTGGTCGCCGTCGGCAAGTGGCTCGCGGCTCGAGCCGAATCGCACAGGGACGTCGTCGATCTCGTCCACGAAGAGCCGAAAACGTGACCCGTCAGGAGGAAGTCGAAACATGCTGAAAGTACTGATTCCCGTGGACGGCTCCGACACGTCGCAGCGCGCGATCGAGCACGTGATCGCCACGCCGGCGTACAAGGATGGCGCGGACATACACCTCATCAACGTGCAGCCGCCCCTGCCGATGGGGCATCGCGCCTCGTCGGTCGTGGGTCACACGAACATCGAGGATTACCACCGCGAAGAAGGGCTGAAGGCGCTGCACGCGACGCAGCAGAGACTCGATGCCGCAGGCGTCAAATATCACTGCCACATCGCGGTCGGCGACCCCGCCGAAGTGATCGTGCAATACGCGAAGCAGCACGGCGTCGACCAGATCGTCATGGGCACCCACGGCCACGGCCGGATCGCCAGCGTGCTCATGGGCTCGGTGGCAAAGAAAGTACTGGAGAACGCGCACGTGCCGGTCGTCCTGGTGAAGTAAGGCGGCGTCGCGCCGCGACGCTCCTCCACAAAAACGGGGCCTGATTCAACCGGTTCCCGCGCGGCTGCGTTATACCGGAACCCGGGGCGGAGAATTGGCGCGAAATTGACCCCGGTCAATTTGTTTTGCCGAACGCTGGAACAAGATACCGTCCAGCGTGAGGCAGTCGCGGCTCCGGAACCTCGGTGCACGCGAGCGCGATACAGCGCTCCCCGCGACTTTCATCCTTAGGAGGAGTGTTATGCGTACTCAGTTGAGTCTCGGCTGGCCGGTGCTGCGCCGCGTCGCCGTTTTACCGCTGGTCGCGATGTGCGGTCTCGGCACCAGCGCTGCGGTCTCGGCCGCTGCGGGCGCGTGGGAGCCGACCAAACCGGTCGAATTCGTCATCCCGGCAGGCACCGGCGGCGGCGCGGACCAGATGGCGAGGCTGCTCCAGGGCATCGTCGTCAAACACAGCCTGATGAAGCAGTCGCTCATCCCGATCAACAAATCGGGCGGTGCAGGCGCCGAGGGCTTCCTCGACGTCAAGGGCGCCAAAGGCGATCCGCACAAGATCGTCATCACCCTGTCGAACCTGTTCACCACCCCCCTCGCGACGGGCGTGCCTTTCAACTGGAAAGACCTGACCCCGGTCGCGATGCTGGCCCTCGACCAGTTCGTGCTGTGGGTGAACGCCGAAGCGCCGTATACCACCGCCAAGGAATACATCGACGCGGCGAAGAAAGCCGGTCCCGGCAAGTTCAAGATGGCGGGGACGGGTTCGAAGCAGGAAGACCAGATCATCACGGTCGCGCTCGAGCGAACGACCGGCGCGAAGTTCACCTACGTGCCGTTCAAAGGCGGCGGCGACGTCGCGACGCAGCTCGTCGGCAAGCACGTCGATTCCACGGTGAATAATCCCATCGAGGCCGTGGCGCAGTGGCGCGCAGGCAAGCTGCGGCCGCTGTGCGTGTTCGACGACCATCGCATGCCGTACAAGGCCAAGGTCACCGACAAGCAGTCGTGGAACGACATCCCGACCTGCAAGGAATCGGGCGTGCCGACCGACTACGTCATGCTGCGCGGGATCTTCATGCCCGCGGGCGTGCCGCCTGAAGCGGTGAATTTCTACGTCGAGCTGTTCAAGAAGGTCCGCGAGACGCCCGAGTGGAAGGACTTCATGGAACGCGGTGCTTTCAATCAGACGTTCATGAGCGGCAAGGAATTCGGCGAGTGGGTCGCGAAAGCCGAGCAGGAGCACGTCGGGCTCATGAAGGAAGCGGGCTTCCTCGCCAAGAAGTAACTGCGCAAACGGGGCGGGCTCTGTAGGGCCCGCCTTTTTGTACGCTTCGCGCGCGCCGGCTGCACCCGCCGCACCCCGTAACCGCCGGAGAGCCGTGTCGCAACCTCCGGTTCACAGGTTCGTATTCGAAGGCAACCGATGAGCGAAAATCCCGAGCCTGCCAGCGCCGCATCCGGCGGCATCAGCATGCGCACCATGGAGATTGCGACCGCGCTGTTCTTCTTCGCGGTGGGCTCCCTAGTGGTCTACGACAGCCACCGCCTGGGCTCGAGCTGGGGCTCGGACGGTCCTGAAGCCGGCTACTTCCCGTTCTTCATCGGAATGCTGATCTGCATTTCGAGCGCGGTCATCCTCTGCCAGGCGATCTGGGGCCGCAACGCCGGGCGCAGCGGGGTGTTCGTCGAGTGGCAGCCGCTGCGGCAGGTGATGGCGGTGCTCCTTCCCGCGCTCGTGTTCGTCCTCGGCATCCAGGTCATCGGCCTTTACGTCGCATCCGCGATCTACATCGCGGGCTTCATGCGCTGGCTCGGCAAGTACAGCTGGGTGAAAAGCGTGCTGCTCGGCGTCGCGGTGGCCGCGGCGGCTTTCGCGACTTTCGAAATCTGGTTTCAGGTGCCGCTCTTCAAAGGCGCTTTCGATCCGCTCTCGCGGCTCGGCTATTGATCGTGACTCCATCGCCAGCCGGTCGATCGGCTGATGCGGCGCAACGACATCAGCCGCTCCCTGGATCGGCTGATGTCCGGCAAGACTAGGAGACAAGCAGTTGGAAGACATCGGAGCTCTGTTTCACGGCTTTTCGGTCGCTCTCACACCGTTCAACCTGCTGCTCATGTTCATCGGCGTGAGCCTGGGGGTGATCATCGGCGTGCTGCCCGGGCTCGGCGGCGCCAACGGCATCGCCATCCTGCTGCCGCTCACGTTCTCGATGCCGCCGACCTCGGCGATCATCATGCTCTCGTGCATTTACTGGGGCGCGCTATTCGGCGGCGCCATCACGTCCATCCTGTTCAACATACCCGGCGAGCCGTGGTCGGTCGCCACGACTTTCGACGGTTACCCGATGGCCCAGCAGGGCCACGCAGGCGAAGCCCTGACCGCCGCGTTCACCTCGTCGTTCGTCGGCGCTTTCGTCGCCGTCGTGATGATCACGTTTCTCGCGCCGCTCGTCGCGCGCTTCGCGCTGCAGTTCGGGCCGCCCGAATTCTTCGCGGTATACTTCCTGACGTTCTGCAGCTTCATCGGCATGGGCAAGGAGCCGCCTTTCAAGATCATGGCGGCGATGATGCTCGGCTTCGCGCTCGCCGCGGTGGGGATCGACACGGTCACCGGGCAACTGCGGCTCATCTTCGGGTGGCACGAGCTCATGCGCGGCTTCGACTTCCTGATCGCGGTGATCGGTCTTTTCGGCATCGGCGAGATCCTGCTGTCGATGGAGGAAGGTCTTTCGTTCCAGGGCCGCAGCGCCCGGATCGATCCGAAGATCGTGATACAGACGTGGAAAAAGCTGCCGCGCTACTGGGCGACGATGGTCCGCAGCTGCCTCATCGGCTGCTGGATGGGGATCACCCCCGGCGGCGCCACGCCCGCTTCGTTCATGAGCTATGGCGTGGCGAAGCGCGTGTCCAGGGACGGCAATAAATTCGGCACGGGCGTGATCGAAGGCGTGATCGCGCCGGAGACCGCGGCTCACGCCGCCGGCACCTCCGCGCTGCTGCCGATGCTCTCGCTCGGCATCCCGGGCTCGCCCACCGCCGCGGTGCTGCTCGGCGGCCTGTTGATCTGGGGCCTGCAGCCCGGGCCGCTGCTCTTCGTCGAGCAGAAGGATTTCGTGTGGGGCCTCATCGCGAGCATGTACCTCGGCAATATCGCCGGGCTCATCATCGTGATCACGTGCGTGCCGCTCTTCGCAGCGATCCTGCGCGTGCCGTTCTCGATCATCGCGCCGGTCATCGTCGTGATCTGCGCGATCGGCGCGTATACCGTGCACAACGCGATGCTCGACATCTGGTTCATGATGCTCTTCGGCGTTCTCGGATACGTCTTCAAGAAGCTTTCGTATCCGCTCGCGCCGCTCGTGCTCGCGCTCGTCCTCGGCGACCGCGCCGAAGACTCTTTCCGGCAGTCGATGCTCATCGCGCAGGGCGACGTACGGATATTCTTCTCGAACTTCCTCGTGGGCGGAATCATGAGCCTCGCCCTCGTGCTGCTCTTGTGGCCGCTCTTCAGCCGGCTGCGCGCGTCGCTGCGCCGCACTGCGCCTGCACCGACATAGGCTAAAAGCGGGGCTGGTCAGCCGCCGCGGCGCTTCAGGCGGCTGAGCGTCTCCGGCGAAAGATTCAGGTACGACGCCAGTTCCTTTTTCGGCAGGCGTTCCATGAGCTCTTCATGCTTGCGCATGAACCGCTGGAGCCGGCCTGAGGCATCGAGCAGATGGAGCGTGATCGTGTGCGCCATCACTTCGCTCATGAGCTTCATGATCTCGAGGTCGAACTCGCTGCGCACGCCGGGGTGCCGGTCGAGGAAGCCGACCCACTGCTGCATCGAGAGCTTGGCTGCGCGCACCCGGGTCACGGTGCGTATCGAATACGGGATCGAGGTCTTCAGGCGCCACGCGGCGTAGCTCGTGTCGATGTCGGTCTCGGCCGCGAAGCGCAGGATCATCTCCTTGCCCTGCGCGTTGGATACGACGCGCTTCAGGATGCCGTCGACGATGAAGTACTGCTCCATCGAATGGTCGCCTTGGTGCTCGAGCGTGGCCCCTTTGGCATAGTCCTCGACTTCGAGCAGGGCCTCGAACTCCTGCCACTGCGCGGCGCTGAGGTTTTTCAGCGCGACGTTCTCGCGCAGTTGGATCCTGAGCAGACTGGCTTCGGGATGGAGGGCGAGCAGTGGCATTGACGTCGCCGCCGGGCGGCGGCGGGCGTTCTGAAGCCCGCGAGTATAAACCAAAAAAACTCGTTCTTGACCGGGGTCAAGGGCGTGTGTGCGTGCTGCCCCTATGATACGTCCGAGTCAATCACAGCCCTGTTCGGCTGGCCGGGGCCCTGCCGTGAACCGACGAAATCCGGCGATGTTCACCCGCCACGGTAGATGACGCACCGGCCGGAAACACACCGGAAAGACACCTGTTCACACAACGGCGAGAACCAGAACGAGAGGCATCTCAACATGGACATGAAAACTGATACGAAACTCGAAGTGACCGACGGCTTTCATCTGGTCATCGATGCCCTCAAGCTGAACGGCATCGACACGATCTTCGGCCTGCCCGGCATCCCGATCACCGACCTGACCCGCATGTTGCAGGCCGAAGGCATGCGCGTGATTTCGTTCCGCCACGAGCAGAACGCCGGCAACGCTGCGGCGATCGCGGGCTTCATCACGCAAAAGCCCGGCATCTGCCTGACGGTGTCGGCGCCCGGCTTCCTGAACGGCTTGACCGCACTGGCGAACGCCACCACCAACTGCTTCCCGATGATCCTCATCAGCGGCTCGAGCGAGCGCGAGATCGTCGACCTGCAGCAGGGCGATTACGAGGAGATGGACCAGCTCGCCATCGCCAAGCCGTTGTGCAAAGCGGCTTTCCGCGTGCTGCATGCCGAGGACATCGGCGTCGGCGTCGCGCGTGCGATCCGCGCGGCGCTATCGGGCCGGCCGGGCGGCGTGTACCTCGATCTGCCTGCAAAGCTTTTCGCGCAGTCGATGGACGCGCAAGCCGGCAAGGAGTCGCTGATCAAGGTGGTCGATCCGTCGCCGCGCCAGATCCCCGCGCCGGACGCCGTCCAGCGCGCGCTCGATCTGCTCAAGGGCGCCAAGCGTCCGCTCATCGTGCTCGGCAAAGGTGCCGCGTACGCACAGGCCGACGCGGACATCCGCGCGCTGGTCGAGAAGACCGGAATCCCGTATCTGCCGATGTCGATGGCCAAGGGCCTGCTCCCCGACACCCACGAGCAGTCGGCTGCCGCCGCGCGCTCGTACGTGCTGCCGGAAGCCGACGTGGTCATGCTGATCGGCGCGCGCCTGAACTGGCTGCTCTCGCACGGTAAAGGCAAGACGTGGGGCGGCAAGGACCACAAGGCGCGCGGCGCCCAGAAGTTCATCCAGGTCGACATCTCGCCCACTGAGGCGGACAGCAACGTCGCGATCGACGCGCCTGTCGTCGGCGACATCGGTTCGTGCGTGTCCGCGATGCTGTCCGCGATCGACTCGAGCTGGCCGAAACCGCCCGCCGAGTGGGTCACCGGAATCGCCGAGCGCAAGAACAAGAACATCGCGAAGATGGGCGAGACTCTCGCCAGGAATCCGACGCCGATGAATTTCCACAGCGCGCTCAACGTCGTGCGCGACATCATCAAGGCGAACCCCGACGCGATGCTGGTCAACGAAGGCGCCAACGCGCTCGACTTCACTCGCAGCATCGTCGACATGTACAAGCCTCGCAAGCGCCTCGACGTGGGCACCTGGGGCGTGATGGGCATCGGCATGGGCTTCGCCGTCGCGGCCGCGGTCGTGAGCGGCGAGCAGGTGATCGCGATCGAAGGCGACAGCGCTTTCGGCTTCTCGGGCATGGAAGTGGAGACGATCTGCCGCTATAACCTGCCGGTGTGCGTGGTGATCTTCAACAACAACGGCGTCTACCGCGGCACCGACGTGAACCCGACCGGCGGCGCCGACGTTGCGCCCACGGTGTTCGTGAAAGGTGCGCGCTATGACAAGCTGATGGAAGCTTTCGGCGGTGTCGGCGTGCACGCCACGACCCCGGACGAGCTGCGCGCCGCGATGGAAGAAGCGATCAAAACGCGCAAGCCCACGCTCATCAACGCGGTGATCGACGAGACCGCAGGGACCGAAAGCGGCCGCATCACCAGCCTGAATCCGAGCGCAAAGAAGAAGTAAAAACAGGGAGTCTCTGACCGGGGCGTGCACTCGAGCAGAGATTCCTCTAACTTCGGGGATATCCAAGGGGCTCGCCCCCTTATTCGAAATTTCCGAAAGTTTCTGGAGATCAGCATGGAAGCACTCAAAGGCGTACGTATCCTCGACATGACCCACGTGCAGGCGGGGCCGACGTGCTCGCAGCTGCTCGCGTGGATGGGCGCCGACGTGATCAAGTTCGAGCCGCCGCAGGGCGACGCGACGCGCGGGCAGCTGCGCGACGTGCCCGGCGCGGACAGCCTGTATTTCACGATGCTCAACTGCAACAAGCGCTCGATCACGGTCAACATGAAGAGCGCCGAAGGCAAGACGGTGTTCGTCGATCTCCTGAAGAAGTGCGACATCGTCATGGAGAACTTCGGGCCCGGCGTGCTCGACCGCTTCGGCTTCACGTGGGAGAAGATCCGCGAGATCAACCCGAAGATCGTGATGGGCTCGATCAAGGGTTTCGGCTCGAGCGGCCCTTACGCCGAGTTCAAGGCGTATGAAAACGTCGCCCAGGCAATGGGCGGCGCGATGAGCACGACCGGCGTCCCCGACGGCCCGCCTTTCGTGACCGGCGCGCAGATCGGCGACTCGGGCACCGGCCTGCACCTCGCGATCGGCCTCCTCGGGGCGCTGCACCAGGCGAACCGCACCGGCAAAGGCCAATACGTCGAAGTCGCGATGATGGACGGCGTCATGAACCTGTGCCGCGTGAAATTCCGCGATCACCAGCGTCTCCAGCACGGCGAGCTCGCCGAATACTCGGTGCCCACTTACCAGGGCATGGGCGAAGTGCCTCGCGCCGGCAACGATTCGGGCGGCGGCCAGCTCGGCAACGCGATCCACTGCAAGCCGCACGGCGCGAACGACTGGCTGTATATCGTGGTGCAGGAAGCGGTGTGGACCAAGCTCGCCGAGCGCATCGGCGCGGAAGTCGGGGTTCCCGACCTCGCCGCCGACCCGCGCCTGGCGAAGATCGCAGACCGCCGCAAGAACCAGCAGCTGGTGTGGACGCTCATCAACAAGTTCGCCGAGAAATACACCAAGCGCGAGCTGATGGAGATCCTCAACCCGCTCGACGTCCCTTGCGGCCCGATCATGTCGACCGAAGACCTCGCGAACGACGAGCACGTCCGCGGCCGCGACATGTGGCTCGAGCTCGACCATCCCCAGCGCGGCAAATGGTGGAACGTCGGCATGCCGATCAAGCTCTCCGAGTCGCCCGCGAAGATCGAGCGCTCGCCGCTGCTCGGCGAGCATACCGACGAAGTGCTCAAGGATGTGCTTGGTTATAACGAAGAGAAAGTGGCGGCGCTGCGCACAGCGGGCGCGTTCAGCGCACCGCCGAAGAAAGCCGCATAAGTCGGTGAACGGGTGAACGGGTGAACGAGTGAACGGGTAAGGGCGCTGCGCGGTTCGCGCGTCTGACCTTCCTCGTAAACACCCGGCCGTCAGGGGCTTCGCGCTCCGTTTTTCACACCCGTTCACCTGTTCACCCGTTCACCCGTTCACGAGCTCAAACAAAATGAAAATCGCAATCATCGGTCAACAAGACTTCGGCAAAGCCGTCCTCGAAGCGTTTCTGAATCGCGGGGACGAAGTCGCCGCGGTATTCTGCGCGCCGGAAAAGCCCGGCGCGAAAGCCGACCCGTTGCGCGCCGCGGCCGAAGAGCGCGGGCTCAAGGTGTTCCAGTTCAAGGGGCTGCGCGGCGAGGACGCTCACGCAGCGCTGAAAAGTCTCGACGTCGACCTCGGCGTCATGGCGTACGTGCTGCAGTTCGCGCCCGACACCTTCGTGCACATCCCGAAGCTCGGGACCATCCAGTACCACCCTTCGCTGCTGCCGAAATACCGCGGCCCGTCGTCGATCAACTGGCCGATCATCCGCGGCGAGACGAAGACCGGTCTCACGATCTTCAGGCCGAACGAAGGCCTCGACGAAGGTCCGGTGATCCTCCAGAAAGAATGCGAGATCGGCCCCGACGACACGCTCGGCGACGTCTATTTCAAGAGCCTGTTCCCGCTCGGCATCGAAGCCATGCTCGAAGCCGCCGACCTCATCAAGGCCGGCAAGCATAGCGAGCGCGCGCAGGACGAAGCGAACGCGAGCTACGAAGGCTGGTGCCGCGATGCCGAGGCGAAGATCAACTGGGCGAATCCCGTCGACTTCGTCTACAACACCATCCGCGGCTGCAACCCCGCCCCGGGCGCGTGGACCACGCTCAACGGCCAGAAAGTGCAGATTTTCGACGCGAAGAAACACCTGTTTCGCCGCTACGCCGACGTCAGCGGCAAGATCGGCGAAGTGTCGGACGTGACCGAAACGAGCTTCCGCGTGACCGCGCAGGGCGGCGCGATCGAAGTGCTGCGGGCGCGCGGCGCCGACGGGAAGAAAGTCGGCGGCGGCGAGTTCGCGCGTGCGAACGGACTGGCGAACGGAGTGCTGCTCGGCAGTTGAAACGCGGGGGAAAAGTCGGGTCGGCGCCAAATAAAACGCAACGATTCCAAGGCTGTACCGTAAAATGGCGCACCCCTACACGCCCCCGACGATCAAAATAAATGCTCGCGCGGTACGATCTCGAGCACGAGCTCGGCAGCCGGGCTCGACGCACCGTCTACTGCGGCCGGGATAAGTCCACCGGCCGCAAGGTCGCCATCGAGCTCGTCACCGACGACACGCCCCCCGACGCGTGCGGCGAAGCGGGTGCGCTCGCGCACTCGCCGCTCGACCATCCCGATGTCGCCGCGGTATACGGCAGCACGAAGATTGGCCTGCTGCGCGACTGCGTGACGGCATCGAGCGCCGCGTGAGCGTCCCTGTCGAGCTCGCCGCGGTCACGCACCGCGGCATCGTGCGCGCGCGCAACGAGGACTAC
>JAQGNC010000159.1 GCA_028292065.1 Betaproteobacteria bacterium | reverse complement strand
GAAGTACTTCAGTCCGGTCTTGCCGCCTATGGGTCCGCTGCTCATTGTTGCCTCCCTCGCAAGTGTGACTACGAATAAACCAACCCCGCCGATTCAAACAGCAGATGGTGCCGCTGTCGGCTGCAGCGTCGAAACGCCCTCGAACAACGCATCGGCTGAAAAGATGCCGGGCAAAGTGTCGAGGTCGCGCACCAAATAGTGCTCGCCGGCGTCGTCGTACGCATCCTCGATGCCGGTGTCCTCGCCCAACGCGAGTCGGACGTAAGCGGCGGCCATGTTGTGGCGGCCGGTGAAGTCGTAAATGTTGGTGATCATCGCGAAGCGGCCGGCGTTGATCTCGGTGATGCATGCAACGCCGTCGCGGTTTTCCTTGAGGTCGAAGTTGAACACCCCCGACGCCGACGGATCGATCGCCCTGAGCGCGGCCTCGCACGCTTCTATGGCGGGGCGCTCCCACACCGTCTTGGCGACGGCCGGCGTCGAAGCCATCCCGCTCGGGTGCTGGTCTGCGTTGAGGTACGACAGGCGCTCGCACATTTTCACGAGCACGAGCCGACCGTGTTGCCACAGCCCCTGGACGTTGTAATCGCGCCCCGGCAGGAATTCGCACAGCGTGAATTCCTCGATCGCGACCTCGCGCATCGTGTGCCAGTAGCTGATCCAGCTCCACGCCTGCTCGGCGTCGCGCACCTTGGTCGCCCCCCGTGACGCGTAGCCGCGGCGGATGCGGCACCACGCGAGGCCCGTCGGATTCAGCGCATGCCACGCGTCGATCAGCGACGCCCTGTCGGTCAGCTCGTACGTGAGCGGCGCCGGGATGCCGCGGCTGCGCAGGAACGCGCTCAGCACGAATTTGTCCTGGCACATGTCGATCGTGCTCAGCGCCGGAAGGAAGGTTCGGCACGCGAGCGCCTCACGCTCGAGCATCGAAGCGACGGCGTGCGTATCGCGGTCGTTGCCGGGGACGAGCGCGTCCACGCCGGTGTGTGCGATGACGGACCTCAAGGTGCGATCGAAATCGTCTGCATCCACCGGCGGGATCAAAAAGTTGCGCGGTGCGGAAGATTTCTTCAACAGAAACCGGTCCGAGTGGCAGCCGACGAGCGACAGCGACGGATCGCCGGCCGCGAGACTGCGCATCAGGTTGTTGCTCGGACCCGTTCCGGCCCCGGTGACCAGCACGGATCGCGTCACCACTGATCCTCGCAGGTGCAGCGCGGGCCCGTCGCCGCTCGGGTCACGTGCGAGCGCCGCCGGCTCACCGTCCCCCCAGTTTTTGTTCGAGCTTGCGCATCGCCGCCTCGGCGTTGACCGCGCCGTAGCCCCACTGCGGGTCCCACTCGCTTTTCTTCGCGCCGTCGCGAGGATCGGCGGTCTCGGTGAGGATGTCCCTGATTTCGCTCGACGTGAGAAAGTGCTGCCGGCTGAGCAGGCGCGCGACGATGCCGGTGACGTGCGGCGCAGACATGCTGGTACCCCCGACCTGCACGAGCGGAGGCACGACGCCGGCGTTCCCGGGGTCCGCGGCGCCCGCATTCATCGACCATATCAGCCCGCCCGGCGCGGCGACGTCCGGCTTGAAGCGGCGCAGGGACGTCGGGCCGGTGCGGGTCGGGCCGCGGCCGCTGAATTCGGAGATCGCCGCGTCGGGCGCTTTGTCATCGAAGCTCGCCACCGTGATGGCGCGGCGCGCGGTGCCGGGGGTGGTCAGCGTGATCCTCGCCTCGCCGTCGTAGTCGAGGAGCTCGGAGGACAGGTAGTCGCTATCCGATACCTGCGCGATCGTGCGCTCGACCCACGCGTCGATGCGAACGCCGCCGTGTTCTCCGGCGCCCACTTTCAACGCCTCGAGCTCGACCAGCCATCTGCCCTCGCGTATTCCGCTCGTCCGGCTGCCCGGGCTCAACTTGATGTGTATGCGCGCGTCGCCGTCCCACGCCGTACGCGGGTCCGAGGTGATTTCGACCTGCTCCCCGTTTTTGAGCGCAAACACGCGAAACTCTCCCGGCTTTACCCAGCCGGTTTTCTCGCCGCCCCAGGTCGCCGGCTCGCTCACCCGAACCCTGAGCTCGCTGTCCCTGGAATACCAGATCTCCAGCTCGTTCGGCGTGGGATCGTCGCGTGGCAAGGCATCGTCCCCGGCCCCTTGCATCTCGCCGTTGTACCACGCGAGCGGTAGAGGCGCGCCGCGCACGACCGAGCCGGCGTAATAGATGCGTTTCGATTCGGCGTTCTCGTTGCCTGCGGCGATCACCGCCGCACGACCCGGCGTCGCGAGAAAAGCGTCGATGATCGCTTCGACGGCGGTATTGCCGTCGTGCCCGCCGCCGTTGAAGCCCATGCTCAGGTTGACCACGCACGGCTGGTTCAACGCTTCGGCACGCTCGAAGCAGTACGCGATGGCATGGATGAGCTCGATCGAGTTCGCGAGCGTGCCTTCGGAGTCGGAGGTCTGATCGAGGGTACTGCGCCGGTTGAGGTTGACGAAGACCAGCGTCGCGCCGGGAGCGACGCCCATGTACTCGCCTGCAGGGGGATTCTTGCCCGCCGTCACACTGATCGCCTTCCCCGCGGCAATGCCGGTGACGACGGTGCCGTGCCCGTCGACGTCCGCGAACGCCTCGGGTTGCCGCGGATCGTGCTTCACGTAGCGCCTGGGATCCTTGTGAGCGGCGTGCGCCTTGCGCGCCTTCTCGATGTCGGCGCTCGTGTATTCCACCCCGTACCCGTATTTCTCCGGCGCCGGCCCGTCCTTTCGCGCTGAAAGCTGCTGATCCCAGAGATACGCGATACGCGTGACACCCCTCTCGTCGAGAAACGCCGGCAGGGTGTAATCGAGGCCGTAATCGACGATACCGATGACTGCGCCGGTGCCCTGCGTCGCGGCGTGCGGATCGTTGCGGACGAAGCTCGCGGCAGTGCGGCCGTGAATGTTCCTGACCGAGTGGTAGAGCTGCGGCCGAAACGAGCGGACCGCCTCTATCTCGACGATGTTCGGGTCGCTCAGGAGCGCCGCGAGGCGCCGGCGAAGCACCTTGCGGCTGCCTTTGCTCCTGACGGTCGCGGTGCAGTAACCATCGAGGACGCAGACAAAATCATCGATGCCGTCGTAATTCTTGACGCGGGCGCGGCTCGGCCGGTCGGCGACTTCGATGATGACGGCGGCATCGCCGACAGGCTTGCCCTGGACGCCCGCCGCGGAATCGACCTCGAGCACGCGGCGCAGCCGGGGACCCAGCTTGTAGCGATTGTCGGGCGACACGAGAGCCTCCCCTGTTGTCGTTGACTGCGTTGTGCGTCGTCTTCGTTCGCCGGGCACGCCCCGTCGCGTGAGACGCATCGACTTTGCTCGGCCGCGCGATGCTTCCGCCCGTCGCCCACAGCACAATGCCGATCACCTACGGCGGCATGCTAGGGGCGACAAGGTGCGCGCACCAATCTGCCATTCGGCTGATGGTGCGAGTGGTGGATACAGGCTACCGCTTTCCGAGGCCAAAGCAAATGCAGGCACGCCCGCGCCGGAACGCGAGTGCGTTGACGGGGCGGGCGGTTTATGGGTAGGACACCGGCGCCGAGCCGCGTGGACTGCCCCGCGCACTGCAGCCCGGGCCGCGGCCTCGGCGTGCGCGTGCGCAGGGCTCGCGCACGCCGGCGGAGAAGGCGCGCGCCTACGCGTAAGCGCGCTGCAGAGGGCCGGTCGCGTGCAGCGGATCGTTCACGAGCTCGACCTCGAGAGCCGCCTGCAGCGACGGTATCGATCCTCCCGCGCGATACGCGAATCGGACACGCAGCAGGTCGTGCGCCGTGACGCGCACCGGTCGCTCCAGCGGCAGCGCCATGTAGTGGTTCAGCCAGTCGATCGTACCCGGCGGGTGGCGCGTCACCGCCAGGATGTTGCGCGTCACGAAGCGCAACGCGTTGACCGTGCCGTCGCGCGCGATGCGGAATTCGCCTTCCCAGGCTATGTCGAGCCCCGTCGGATAGGCGAAATCGAGCGTGCTGTAGATCGACGGCTCCGCCAGCTCGATCGTGCGCGGCGATTCGCCGTGCTCCTGGAACTGCACGATCGGGGCGTGGAAACCGTGGAAGCCGTAGTGCTGCTGCAGCGGCTGTACCGCCATCAGCACCGCTTCGGGGATGAATCTCGGGAGCGGTCCGCCGAAGCGCGCCTTGTAACGGCGCTTGAAAGCCTCGATGACTTCGACCTGTTTTTCCCTGAGCATGCCCACGTGGATCATTTCGCAGATGACCACGTCGACCGGCTCCGGCGGCAGGTATTCGAACGCATCCGCATGGATCACTTCGACGCGTTCGCCGTAGCGATTTTTCGACAGCATCCGGCGCGCTTCGCGCACCATGTCCGGATTGAATTCGACGCACCAGACTTTCTGCGCGTGGGCTGCGGCAAACCACGAGAGCACGCCGGTTCCGCCGCCCAACTCGAGCACTTTGGCGCCCGGGAAAACCGCGTAATCGATCGCCGCCTTGAAATGGGTCATGCGGTTTTCGTCCATCAGCATGTTGTGATGGTAGTGGACGGGGATGAACTGCCCGAGATACGAACTTTCGATCTGTGTTTCGCTCAGCACGGCTGCCCTCTCGATTCGATAAGCCCACGTGGACCGCCGCTATTGTCACCCGGCGCGCGCGGCTCCAAGCCCGGAATAGAGGCGCTTCCCCGTGTGAGCTTTCGATCTGCGGTGTTCCGGAAATCGGCGTCTGTCGCCGATTTATGCGTCAGCGCGGATCGATGAGCCTGTGCAGCGCGCGCGCGAAATCGGTGTTGTCCATGTAGCCGCGAAAACCCGATGCCCCGGGGCCTATCGCACCGACTACCGCAGGCTCGGTCGTGTGGCCGCTCGTCCCCCAGTAAAAACCGGTCTGGCGCGCGACCATCCTGCCGAGCAATCCATGAGGCAGGTAGGTCACGTTGCGCTCGATCGTCTGCCCGCCGAGGATCGCTTCGCGCAGATCGGCATCGAGCGTAAAGCCGGGGAATCGCTCGGCCACGACTTTGGCGAGCGTGCCGGCGTCGGGTTTCCTTCCCAGCGCGTCGGCCGCTTTCGCGAGCGACCCGCGGATGCTCATGAGCAGATCCAGGTGCGCGCGGCCGGGATAGAACCGGTTGTCGGTCGCCATCGACGAGAGATCCTTCTGCGCGTACGTCCAGCTCAAGCCTCCGGTTTCATGATCGCCGGTGACGATGATCAGGGTATCGGGGACCCGGCGCTGGAACTCGAGCGCGACCTGCACCGCATCGTCGAAAGCCCACAGGTCGCGCACCAGCGCCGCGGCGTCGTTGCGATGCCCCGCCGTGTCGATGTTCTCGTCTTCGAGGAAGAGCACGAAACCGTCAGGACTGTTCGCCTCGAGCACGCGCAGCGCGGCCGCGGCCATCTCAGCGGGTGAAGGCTCCTGCACGGGGTCGCGGTCGATCTCGTGCCCCATGTCGGTATCGTTGAAGAGCGCGAGCAGCCGCTGACTGCCGGCTTTGGCGAGCGCCGCAGGCTCCTGCACCACCGCGTACCCTTTCGCCGCGAAAGCCGAGATGACGTCGCGCCCGTCGTTGCGCCGCCCGCCGCCTTTTCCTTGCGGGAGAAAGTAATCGCGTCCGCCACCCATCAGCACGTCGGGCTCGAGCGCGAGGAGCTGATCGACGATCGCCTGCGACTCGCGGCGCGATTTCGCGTGCACGCTGAACGCCGCGGGCGACGCGTCGTGGACCGTGGCCGTGGTGACCAGGCCGATGCGCTTGCCTCGTGCTTTCGCCGCTTCCATCACCGTTGTGACCGCTTTCCCATCGGGCGTCACGCTCACCCTGTCGTTGTCGGTCTTGTATCCGGTCGACATCGCAGAGGCGGCGGCCGCCGAATCGGTCACCGGCGAATCGGCGGAATACGTCGACATCAGGCCCAGCGTGCCTTGCCTCATCACGACGTCGGTCACCGCGAAGGGGCGGTTGCGAAGCTCGCGGCTCGTATAGCGTCCGAGCTCCCACTGGGTGGACGCCGCGCCGTCGCCGAAAAGAACGATGATGTTCTTCGGCGCCTTCGCCTGATGCTCGTGGTGGTGTCGCGCGTGCATGACAGGCGCGCACGCATTCAGCACCGCGAGCGCGAGCATGGCAAGCGCGGCGAACGCCGCACGGTGGACACTGAGTTTCACTGGACACCTCCGTTTTTTCGACTGAGCCGATTGTCGCCGATTACGGTGACGTCTCGCGATGAAGCCCGACGACGCGCGGGTTGGCGGATCGGAAATCGAGGTGACACGGTCCCCTCGCCCCGCGCAAGCGGGGAGAGGGACAGGGTGAGGGGCGGAGGCCTTCGAGCGGCAGCACAAAAGCAAACGGCCCTCTCAGGTGGGAGGGCCGCCGCGTCGTGAAACGGTTTACTGAATAAAGAGTCGAGCTATTGCATGCACGCGAGCTTGAGCGACTGGATGCTGCCGGTGAAGCCGAGCTTCTTGATCAGGCCGGGTTCCTTGCTATTGGGGCCGAACGTGATCGACTTGTTCTTGAACCACTTTTCTTCATACACGTTGAGCATCGCTTTCGGTCCGGTGACCAGGCTGTCGATCTTGCGCCTGAGCTGCTTGCCACCCGCCTTGTCGGTCGTGTCGACCTGCAGCGGTCCGACGAGGGTCAGCATGTCGCCGGTGAAATTTCGCTCGTCGTAGAGCTGCGCCCAGCAACCGCTCTTGAGCGCAGGGTCCGAGATTTCGATCGGCACGACCATCACGACAGGCGCGGGCTGGTTGTCTGCAGGGGCGCTCTTCGAAGGGGCCGGCTGCTGCGCAAAGGCGCCGGTGGCTGCGGCAAGAACGGCGGCCGCAACGGCGGATAAAGGTAGAAAGCGCGGAAGAAGGCGCATCGAAGGACTCCTGGAATGTGGGATCAGCTCACCTTGAGCAATCGCCATGCCGCCGCCTGGGCGCGCCTCAGGGTCCGGCGCTGATCGCTTTCTGCTTCGCCTCGAGCGCTTCCCAGCGGGCGAGGCTTTCCGTGAGCGCTTTCTCGATCGCGGCGTAGCGCTGCTGGAGCGCTTTCGCTTTGTCGGGATCGTCGCGATAGATGTCGGTGTTGCCGAGTTGCTCGGTGATTCCCGCCTGCTCCTGCTCGAGCGCATCGATCGTCACCGGCAGCGACTCGAGCTCGCGGGATTCCTTGAACGAAAGCTTCGCGGTCTTCGGCTTGTCGCGCGAGGACGCAGAGGTCTTGGCCGGCGCGGCTTTAGGCTCCTCCTTGGCGGCGGACGCCGGCCGCTGGCGCTGCCAGTCCGAGTAGCCGCCGACGTATTCGCGAAGGATGCCGCCGCCTTCGAACGCGATCACCTGGGTCACCACGTTGTCGAGAAACGCGCGGTCGTGACTGACGAGGAATAGCGTGCCGTCGTAGTCCATCAGCAGGGACTCGAGCAGCTCGAGGGTCTCGATGTCGAGGTCGTTGGTGGGCTCGTCGAGCACGAGCACGTTCGCGGGGCGCGAGAACAGGCGCGCGAGGAGAAGGCGGTTGCGCTCCCCGCCCGAGAGCGCCGAGACTTTCGCCCGCGCGCGCTCGGGCCTGAAGAGAAAGTCGCCGAGGTAGCTCATCACGTGCTTGCGCGAGCCGCCGATCTCGATGTATTCCGCGCCCTGGCTGATCGTGTCGATCAGGGTCGCGTCCTCGTCGAGCTGCTCGCGCAGCTGATCGAAGTATGCGACTTCGATGTTGGTGCCGCGTCTCACCTTGCCGCTGTCGGCTGCGAGCTCGCCGAGGATGATCTTGAGCAGCGTCGACTTGCCCGCGCCGTTCGGGCCGACGAGACCGATACGGTCGCCGCGCAGGATACGCGTCGAGAAGTCGGTGATGAGCGGCTTGTCCGGGTCGAAGCGTTTGGACACATCGGTGAGCTCGGCGACCATCTGTCCCGAGCGCTCGCCCTGCGCCACTGCGAATTCGACCTGGCCCGCCCGATTGCGCCGCGCGGCGCGCTCGCGCCGCAGCGCTTCGAGCCGCAGCACGCGGCCTTCGTTGCGCGTGCGCCGTGCCTGCACGCCTTTGCGGATCCACACCTCTTCCTGCGCGAGGAGCTTGTCGAAGCGGTCGTTGGCGACGCTTTCGGAGTGGAGCATCTCTTCCTTGCGCCGCTGGTACGCCGCGTAGCTTCCCGGGAAGCTCACGAGCCTGCCGCGGTCGAGCTCGATCACGCGAGTCGCGACCTCGTCGAGGAAGCGCCGGTCGTGAGTGATGAAGAGCGTCGCGCCGTTATAGCCTTTGAGGAGATCCTGCAGCCACTCGATCGCCGCGATGTCGAGATGGTTCGTCGGCTCGTCGAGCAGCAGCACTTCCGGCTCGAGCGCGAGCGCCTGGGCGAGCGCGACGCGCTTGCGCATACCGCCCGAGAGCTGCCCGACGATCGCGTCGGCCGGCAAGCCGAGCTTGTCGATCAGCGCGTCCACTCTCGACGTGATGCGCCAGCCGTCGGCGTGCTCGAGCGCGTGCTGCAGGTCGTGCAGACGCTCGAGGTCCGCGGGCGTGCTGTCATCGTCAAGGCTGTGGGAGAGCTTGTGATACTCGAGCAGGATGCGCTGGATGTCGCCGAGACCGGCCGCGATCGATTCGTAGACGGTGTGCTGCGGTTCGAGCGCCGGCTCCTGCGCGACGAAAGCGATGCGCAATCCGGGCGAGCGCCATACGATGCCGTCGTCGAGCGCCTGCTGGGCCGCGAGCACCTTGAACAGGCTGGTCTTGCCGCTGCCGTTGCGACCGATCAGCGCGACGCGCTCTCCGGAATCGAGCGCGAGATCCGTGCGGTCAAGCAAAGGCGCGTCGCCAAAGGCCAGAGACGCCCGATCGAGCGAGATGAGAGGCATACGGGAAGCGGTGCTAGTTTTTGTCGGTCGGGCCGGAGACGGCGTGGGCCACGCCGCGCACGGCCGAGCCGGCGACGCTCACGCCGGTCTCCACCACTGTGCCGGCGACGGAGACCGTCGTCGACACGACACTCCCGGCTACTGAAACCACCGTGCAGCCGGAGCACACCAGCGTAAGGACGAGCGCGTTGAGGAGGATCTTCATGCGGGAGCGGGCGGGACGAGCGTCGTAGGGTAGCACGTTTGGGTGGGTCATCTTTGCGTCCGCGGTGGCGTCCGGGGTAAATTGGTGCGCAAAGCGCAGCGACGCCAGGCTTATAACGGAGGAGGAAAAAATGCTGAAAAGAAGCTTGATGTGCGCGGCCGGTCTGCTGGCCGGTGTGTTGGCGGCAGCCGCGGCCGGCGCGGCGCAGAACGCAGCACCCGGCGCTTTCCCGACCAGGCCGCTGCGCATCGTCGTGCCCTTTCCTGCCGGCGGCACGACCGACGTGGTCGCGCGCCTGGTTGCGCTGCGCATGACCGAGTCGATGGGGCAGACCGTGCTCGTCGACAATCGCGGCGGCGCGGGCGGCACCATCGGCGCCGACATCGTCGCCAAGGCCGCGCCTGACGGCTACACGCTGCTCATGCACAACATCACCTTCCCGCTCTCGTCAGTCGCGCAGGCGCTCGCCAAGCGCCTGCCGTTCAACGCCGAGACCGATTTCGCAGGGGTCTCGATCGCGGTCTACGTGCCTTTCGTGATCACGTCGCACCCGTCGGTCCCCGCCAAAGACCTGCGCGAGCTCGGCAACCTCCTGCGCGGCAATCCCAAGCTGCAATACAACTACGGCTCGACCGGTCCGGGGTCGGTCATGCACGTCATCGGAGAGACTTTCAAGCGCGACGCCAAAGTCGACATGGTTCATATCGCGTTCAAGGGTGCGGCGCCGCTGAAGCAGGACGTGCTGACCGGGCGCGTGCAGATCGGCGGCGACCAGCTTTCGTCTTCGCTCGGCGAGCTGCGCGCAGGAACCCTGAAAGCGCTCGCGACGAACGCGTCGAAGCGCCTCAATGCGCTCCCCGACGTGCCGACGGTTCGCGAGCTCGGTTTCGCCTCGCTCGAGTTCGAAGGCTGGAACGGCCTTTTCGTGCCGGCGAAGACACCGCAGCCGATCATCGCGCGCCTGCACAAGGAAGTCGTCGCCGCCGTGCGTCACCCCGACGTCGTGAAGCGCCTGACCGATCTCGCCGCCGAGCCCATCGGCTCGTCGCCGCAGGAGCAGGAAGCGGTGCTGCGCAGGCAGATGGATCAGTTCCGCCCGGTGATCAGGGAGATGAAGCTCGATTAGACGCTAACCCACCCCCATCCCAACCTTCCCCCTGAGGGTCCCGTCGGGACCCAATGGGCGGTAAACGAACAGAGGGAAACCAAGGTTTCCCTCCGTAACCTCCT